>CAZJNP010000022.1:0-14997 GCA_964547355.1 uncultured Calditrichaceae bacterium | reverse complement strand
CGGCAACCCGGTGTGGAACACCGTATAGTGCATCTGTTTTTAATCCATCTTCCCCACAATCTAAGTAATTAAAGATTCATTTTTTCAAAAAAAGATACAAATATGTCAGCATCATATAGAAGTGGTTTTTAAAAGCTCTTGCTGAAAAAATCTTATAGGATTGAGTTCCGAATGAGCTTAGTTGCTATCGGTTAAAAACTGATGCGCGTTTACATTATACGCATGTGTTAACCCAATGGCAAATAAAATAGCTGCTACACCTAAGACCACGTTTATGATGGGATCTGCCGATAGCGCCAGTCGGATAAATACCGTGGTCAAAGCAAAACCGGAGTTACGGAAAAGGGTGCAGAATTGATAGCTGTAACGCAAGGAAATCAATACAACCAAAATGTCGGTAAAAATTAAAACCGTATAAAAAATGGAAAAGAAATCATGAGTATGTTGACCGGTTAATACCAGAAAAAGGTTTAGGAAGCCGATGCATAAAAAAATGATCAGTAAAAGTATGGACAGAAATTTTTTTACGGAAATGAAACGGTATTCTTCATCTTCGTCTTTGGTGATTCTTGGGTGGCGCTGCATTTTGTAATAAATACCCAGTAAAATAAAAACAACCAAAGCACCCAACGCATCAACGGCCATTGGAATTAAGGAGGCGTCGATATGATGCACGGTGAGTGGTTCAGGAAAAACTACAAAGTCTTTGAAAACGGAGCGCAGCAGGATGAGGGAAAGTATTTCGAACTGTTTGCCGACCGACTCGGAAATGGAATGGGTAAGGCTAAAAACAAGTGCGATGACTTCAAAAATCATTAACAAATAAAAAACCAGATGTACGGCATAAAAATGGCTGGAGGGAACCCACTTAAGCAGCGGTTCCGGCAGGAGCGACATCCTTTTTAATTGAATAACCAATAAAGAGGTCAGAAATATAAAAACCACACAATAGCCTACAAAGGCGCGCATGCCCTGGCTTTCCCAGACATTTTCCAGACGGTCATATAAACGATTGATCAGAAGGTATCCGTGACGTACGTTCTGTTTCATCGGCAGGTTCACTTTCTTGTACGTTCAAGCGAGTTATTGTTAACTTAAAGGAAAAAATATTATTTTTCAAGGTTGGACGGGTCTTCGGTAAGAATTGTTCGGAGAGAGTAAGGGCGTACTCCTTCCTGTATCCCGCAAAAATTCACGTTTCGTTTGTTCTTTACAGGGTTTGGTTTTATATTTGTTGCAAGTTTATCCTAATAAACATAACCGATTATGTCACTTTTTAACCGTCCTATGTTAAATAGCCGTCAGGCAAGGAGGTATAAGCGTTTTTAAATAATGCAGGTTTTTCATCCCGCTTTCTTTTATAGAAAGTGAGGGATTGCCATGAAAAAAAGGCTCCTTTTATTACTGTTATTACTGTTATTTTATGCATTCCAATCAATTTATGGATATGTGGAAACCCGCGTCTGGACGGACAAGGTGCAATACCAGTCCGGTGAGTCCATTCACATTTATTTTAAGATTATTAATAGAGGTCCGGATACGCTCTGCTTTTCCTGGCCAAGTTCCTGTCAGGCGGTTTATTCCATTGACGGCCGAAAACCGGCGCTGGAATGCTTTCAGGTGTTGACGGGATTGACCTTATATCCAGACTCGTCCCACGTGTGGGAGTTTGAGCACACGGAAACGGTATTCCCGCCGGGCAACGGAGCGCATATTTTAAAAGCCGAAATTGTCGATTATGAAAGTTACTTTGCCTATAACCGTTTTTCTTATCAATCCATTCACATTAGCGGACTGGAAAAAGAAACGTGCCCTGCCGGGGAATGCGACACCAGTTTTATCGCTCTTTCTGTTGCCGATGATACGCTGCATCTTTTCTGGCAGAGCGCAGAAATGAACGCCTGCATGGAACCCTTATGGGGCGGTTTCTTGAGCCATGACACCTTTTATGTGGCTCTGGTGGATACGGGTCTTTTATGTGATTGTCTTTCCCGGTTTAAATTTATGGTGAACTTTGCCGGCATCCCGCCCGGCGATTATGTGCTGAGTTTTAAAGACGGCGCCTACGGCTGTCCGGAATTTCATATTGTGGTAGTAGGAATCGATGATGCAATTATTCCCGAAGCATCCACGCTTTTTCAGAATTACCCGAACCCATTCGGCGCCAAACACGACATTTGGAGCGACCCGGTAACGGTAATTCCTTATCAAATCAGCACACCGGGATATGTGCGTCTAATGGTGTACAACACGAGGGGACAAAAAGTACGGGAGCTGGTCGGCCGGAGACAGGGCGCAGGAAATCACCTGGTACCGTTTAACGCCACGGGTTTGCCAAGCGGCATTTACTTTTACCGATTGGTGGTTACAGCGGGTGGAAAATCTCATGTTTTGACACGAAGGATGCTTTTGCTTAAATAAACAGAAAACTTAAAAAACGATGAAGCGCTGTTGTTTTTTGTTCTGCAATTCATTCCTGTGATAATTTTAGGTAGCAGAGATATCTTCAAAGTTAAAATTCCGTTTTTCCCCCGGTAAAAAATCCCGTATATTTAGGCAAAAGAGGAGTGTCTGCCATGCGCATGCTTTTTGTTTTGCTCATAACCATTCCGGCTTTTGTCTTTGCTCAGCAACCGGTTACCGTTTTAAAATTGAACTGGGGCGGTGCGCCGGATGAGGCCGGATTCCGAAAAGCTCCAGAGGCCTTTTATGGTCCGCAGGCTTTTCAAATGAACGGTGATACGCTCTGGCTTTTGGACTCCGAAAACCAGGCGTTAAAAGGATTTGTCAAAGGGCGACTGCAAACCCGGCTTACCGTTCCGCCGTATTCTGACGATTTTTATCTGAATTCCGTTAACGATTATGCGGTGCTGAGCCAGAACACGCTTTATTTTTACACAAAGCGGTCTTTGACGGCCCGTTATGTTCCCCTTGAGCCGCGGATGTTGATTCGTTCGGCTGTCCCAATATCAAAAGACAGCGTTTCTGTTAATTTTTCGGATGGCCGTAGTATCATATTCAATTTCAAAGAAAACCGCACCACCCGGCCGCAAAAAGGTAACCGCATTGACCGTAAACAGAAAATTCATCTGATACGCCTCAATTCGGGGCGCGCCGCAATAGAAATGAATGGTACTTCCTTCCAGGTTGATTTCCCTCAGAAAGATCTGGCCAGTCTGCGTCTGATAGGAATGGATGACAAGGGCCGGCTGTACGCGAATTTTGAACGGTTTGTGCAACAGGCGCCGCTGCGCATCCGCCGGGAAATCATGGTGTTCAGCAGCCAGGGGCAAAAGCTGCTCGTCTTAAATGTACCGGTAAATAGTTACACGCAGATTTTCCGCGATTTCTTTGTCGATCCCGCCGGAAAACTGTACCATATGGTTTCAACCGTGTCGGGCATTGAAATCATCCGCTGGGACCTGAGCGCATTTTATAATCCGAAGAATCCGCCGTTAATCGAATATCCACAGCGTTTCCAAAAGCAACGACACTACAACCTTTTAATCCAACCAGACGAACCTGCACGGTTAACCAAGACCGCGGTGTTCGAGGATTATCCGCAGGTTCTGCCTCAGGACGCCCTGCAAACCGGCGATGATTACGTGCAGCTTTTATGGCAGTGTGCGGCCGGTAATTTAACTAATGGAATCGTTATCGACGAGTACGGCTATCCGGTACAAACGCCGGACTGGATTGTGGTGGGGCAAAATCAGAAAGTGCCTTACAAGTGGGGCGGTTTCGAAGACATCGAGTTGTTTACCGGTGGCATCGACGTTTTAAAATATGCCGGCGACAAGTACACCGATAAATGCTGCGGCACGCCTTCCGCGGTAGGCGTGGACTGCTCCGGTTTTGTGTCGCGCTGCTGGAATTTGCCCAAGCATTACTCCACTAGCATGATGGACGACGACCTGACCCAGCCTTACAGCACATGGGAAGAGCTAGAACCTGCCGACGCCGTGCACAAAGTAGGCCATGTGCGTCTGTTTGTGCAGCATAACGGAGACGGTAGTCTGGAAGTGGTGGAGGCGTCGGGTAAAGACTGGCGCGTCTCTTACCGCGACTATTTTTACAGCGATCTGACCGACTATACGCCGCGCTATTATGTGAATCGTCAGGGCGCGCCAGGCAACATCCCTCAACCACGTCTGAATGTTGTGACGGTAACCGACCAAACCCTGCTCCGCTGGTCTGTGGCCGGGCAGGAAAATATCGAAGTCCTGCGCCTTTACGCTTCCGCCGATGGCTCGGACTGGAATGATCCCGTCAGCCTGCAGGATACGATGACTCAGTACAGCGAAGCTTTAGCCGACGGACAGGCCAGATACTACCGCATGACCAGCGTCTCTTCCGCAGACGGCCAAACCGAAGGACCGGTGTCGGACACCTATGGCGTGTACCGAAACGACAGCAAATCCAAAGTGCTGATCGTGGACGGCTTTGACCGCACCTCGGCTACCAGCGGTAGCTGGACGCAGATTCATCACGCGTTTGCCGTGACGCACGGCCGCGCGCTTTACGCCAACGGGATTCCTTTTGAAACAACGGACAACGACGCCCTGCTGCGCGGAGAGATTTCGTTGAACGATTACCCGGCGGTCTTTTGGATTTTAGGCGATGAAAGCACACACGACGGAACATTTACCAAAGATGAACAGGAATTGGTTGAGTCCTACCTGCAAAACGGAGGAAAATTGTTTGTCAGCGGTGCGGAGATTGCCTGGGACCTGGACGAAAAAGGCGCCGCGTACGATCAGGATTTTTTTAACACCTTTCTCAAAGCCGATTACCAGGCAGACGATTCCCAGTCTTACACAGTTTCCGGCGAAGCGGGCTCACCCTTTGACGGCCTGACGCTCCATTTTGACGACGGTTCACACGGGGTGTATGCGGTGGACTACCCGGATGTGATCGAACCCCGGAACGGCTCCGCGGCGGCTTTGCGCTATGCCACCGGGGACGTGGCGGCGGTTTATTACGAGGGGCTGTTCCCTGAAGGGGGAAGCGAAGGAAAATTGTTTTACATGGCGTTCCCGTTCGAAACCATCTATGATGAAGCCGAGCGTAACGCTCTGATGGAAAAAGTGGTTAGCTTTTTTGAGCTGGATGTATCCTCTACGCTCGAACATAACCAAGGCACACCGCAGCATTTTATTTTATACGGCAACGCCCCCAATCCCTTTAACGGTCAAACCCATATCCGTTTTTATCTGCCGCGACCGGGAAAGGTGGAATGGCAGGTGTTTAATGTGCTCGGTCAGTCTGTATTCAAAGAAACGCAGAGCTATGATTCGGCCGGGATCAAGCAAATTCTCTTTTCATCCGAAAAAGTATCCTCTGGAATCTATTTTTATCGTCTCCTTTTTCATACCGGCAGCGGGGTGCAAATGCGCAGCGCACGTATGCTGATCGTTAAATAACAGCGGGAACGGCGCACATCTTATTTGATCGTTTTTTCCCGGAAAAAACTGCCGCTGACCATAGTCACCACTGTGCCCAGCGCCACGTACCATGTCCAGTGCACCAGCGGCGTGCTGCCAAATATGACCGGAGGCAGACTCACGGAGAGCATGGCTAAAATGCCGACGCTAAAGCCGACCAGCGCGCCCTTCTGTGAAACCTTCTTGAAAAACAGTCCCAAAAGAAACGTGCCCAACAGGCCGCCGTAGGTAATGGAGGCAATGCCGAGAGCGATTTCCACCACCGACTGACTCATTTGAATAAAGATAAAAGCCACCAGTGTCAGGATAATCGCGGCGACAATGGTGAACAGGCGGGATATTCTCAGCTCCTTTATGGCGTCCGGGTCTTTTTTGCTGATGGATTTGTACAGATCGAACATGGCGGAACTGGAAAGGGAACTGATCGAACCCGCCAGGGTGGACATGGCGGCGGCAAACAGACCGGCCACAATCAGTCCTTTGATGCCGACCGGCAATTGGTGGATGATAAAATAGGGAAAAATTTCGTCCGCCTTATGAAACGGCGCACTGGGGTCGCCCAGGGCGATTCCCTTGTAGAAAATGAACAGCAGAAATCCCACGCCTAAAAACAGGGCGAACTGAAACATAATGACCAGCCCGCTGGTGATGATGGCTTTCTGGCTGTCCTTTAAGCTCCGGGTGGTTAACAAACGCTGGACGATGAGCTGGTCGGTTCCGTGGGAGGCCATGGAAAGAAAGGTGCCGCCCACAATGGCTCCTAAGAAAGTATATGGTTTGCGAAAGAACTCTCCAATAGAATGACCAAAATCAAAATTAAACACTTGCAGTTTGGCCTGGTACATATTCTGTTGAAAATCCGCAGGCAGACGGTTTAACAGAATCACCAAGGCAATCAAAGCGCCGCCGATGTAGATAGACATTTGCAGAACGTCCGCCCAGATCACACCTTTCATTCCACCGGTATAAGTATAAACCAGAGAAACAAGGGTAATCAGGATGATGGAGACGATGTAGATTTGCATATTGGGCCAGGCGGCAAAATACGAGGTGGTTTTCAGGATTAGAGCCAAAGGGATGGCGGTGGCAAACAACCGGACACCGTCGGCGGCGATGCGGGTAAACAAGAACACGGTGGAAGCATAACGCCGGGTACTGGTGCCGAACCGTTCTTCCAGAAAGTGATAGGCCGTGTTCAGTTTTCCCTTTTTATAGGCCGGAAGGAAGAAAACGGCAATCAACGTGCGGGCAATCACATAGCCAATGGTCAATTGCAGAAAGTTAAAGTTGGTAATGTAAGCCAGGCCGGGCACGCTGATGAAGGTGAGGCTGCTGGTTTCTGCGGCCACAATGGAAAAGGCCACTGCCCACCACGGCACGTTCTGACCACCCATAAAATAATCTTTGGTCGATTTTTGTTTTCCGCCGGATAACGAACCGATTAAAGCCACAACAATCAGATAGGCGAAAATAATAATCAGATCAATGGTGGTAATACCCATAGTCGCTCCAAAATGTGCTTGTAAAGTTTATTTACAGGTTAAAAAAGCAGTAAAGTCAATAGGCCAGTGCATCTAGGTCGCCGGCGCCTTCCCGGATAATAACGGGTTCGTCTCCGGAAAAATCCACAATGGTGGAAGGCTTGTTGAACATGACCCCGGCGTCCATAACCAATTCGAGTTCGTTTTTGAACTTGGCGGCGATTTCAACCGGATCGGTGTAATAACCATCCTCGCCCTGCGGCACACTGCTGCTTAAAATGGGATGCCCCAGTTCCCGCACCAGTTCTAAAACGACTTTGGAGTCCGGAATGCGGATGCCCACGGTTTTACGCTTCTGTAACATGATTTTAGGAATTTGTTTGGAAGCCCGCAGAACGAACGTGTATGGCCCAGGCAGGACGCGGCGCATGATTTTGTAGGCTTCGTCGGGTACCACCGCCCACTGGGAGACCTCCTTTAAGCTGGCGCACATAAAACTTAACAGTTTGTGACTGGACGCCTTCTTTATCCTCAAGATCCGTTCAATGGCCGATTTGTTGTACAGGTCTGCGCCCAGTCCGTAAATGGTGTCGGTGGGGTAAACCACTAACCCGCCGCTTTTGATGATTTCCACCGCCTTTTTAATCAACCGCTGCTGGGGATGATCAAGATACACTTTAATTATTTCCACTGCCATGTGGCATCCTTTTTAGTACATATATTAACAATATTTGTATATTCACAGTGTTCTTGATAAAACAAATAATATAATGGCGATCACAATAAAAGAAAAGGTTTTTTGGTGAAAATAACCCGATTTAGAGCGGATCTGGGATTGCTTTCGGTAACATTTTTCTGGGGCACTACCTTTATTATTTCCAAACTGCTCTTAAAGGAAATCCCCTTATCTGTCTATTTGTTTATCCGCTTAACCATTGCGGCTGTTGCGCTTAATCTATATGCCGTTCGATTTATTCGCCAAATGAACCGTGCCACCGTTGCCCATGGAATCATACTGGGCTTATTGCTCTATTTTTCCTATTTTTTCCAGATGTGGGGTATTCAGTGGACCAGCGCCTCAAACGCCGGATTTATCACCGGGTTGTCCGTGGTTCTGGTACCAGTGTTCGGGTATTTATTTTTTAAGGAACGACCGCCGGTTCTTGTGCTCTTAGGGGTTATCCTCGCCGTGTCCGGATTATTGCTGCTCACCGGAGCGCATCCCTTTAACTGGAACAAGGGCGATCTGCTGGTGCTGGTTTGTGCAGTGACCGTTGCGTTTCATGTGATTTACACAGGCAGGTATGCGCCACAGCATAATGTGTATCTGTTAACGGCGGTGCAGCTTACCACGGTTGCGTTTCTTTCAGTTTTTGCCTTACCGCTCGGGCAATATGACTGGCCGGATTTAACGGGCAATCAGCTACTGGTGCTTGTTTATCTGGGCTTGTTCGGAACGGTATTTACATTTTTAATGCAGACGGCCATGCAGCGGTTTACCACCGCAGCACGAACCGCATTAATTTTTGCCATGGAGCCGGTTTTTGCTGCCCTGTTCGCTTTTTTGATTGCCGGCGAAACGCTTACGCTGTTCGGATGGCTGGGTGGTTTGCTTATTGTGTTGGGTATGATCGTTTCCGAGCTTCCGGCAACCGCAAAATCAAACACGCCGGAACAATAAGATTTTTTTGTTTCGGCTAGATCAGATTAAGTAGAGAACTTGGTTAATTATCCCCCCTGGCTCTAAATAATATTATTACACCATTGAGCCAATAAAATTAAAAAAAGTATTGCATTTACCATTCTTCTGTTATATAATTATGTTAACCATCCAATCTGAGTAATATAATTACGGATAGAAAATGGACAAAATCGACCGCAAAATTTTGAATATTCTCCAAAAAAACGGACGCATCACCAACGCCGATCTGGCCAAATCAATCAATATGTCCGCCCCGCCCACGCTGGAACGTGTAAAAAAACTGGAAAAAGCAGGCATCATTAAAAAATATGTCGCCCTTCTGGACCCGGCCACCGTCGGTTACGATACCATGACTTTTGTGGAGGTGACCTTGAGCCGGCATGGCAAAGATACGGTTCAGGAATTTATTGATGCCATCCAGAAGATTGATGAAATCATGGAATGCCACCATGTAACCGGAGACGCGGATTTTCTGTTGAAAATCGCCGTAAAGAACATACGGGCTTACGAAGATCTGGTTATTCATAAACTGACTGATTTACCCCATGTGCAGCATTTAAAAACCATGGTTGTTTTATCTACCTTTAAAAATGACACAGCATTTAACATAGAAGGGGAGAACAACAATGACGAAACAAAACTATGATACGCAGTATTGGATTGAAAAAGGGAAGGAATTGGCGGCCAACCGCAAGCGCCGCATTGAACGAGCCAAAAAGTGGAAGTTTGATACGGTGGCTACCCATGGTTTGTACGATGCAAACGAAGCACTTTCGCTAAACAACGGCTCCATTATGGAGCCAGTGTATTTAACCACAGCTCAGGCCTATTACAACAGCGCAGAGATGGAAGTGGCCCTTGCTTACCAGATGCCCACCTGGTGTTACACGCGCATCGCTAATCCCTCCAATTATTTTCTGGAAGAAACTGCCGCCCTGCTGGAGACCTATGGCAGTGATATGGAGGCCAGTTGCGTGGCGACAGCCAGTGGGATGAGCGCCATTCGCACGGCTACGGACCCGTTTCTGGTAAAAGACGACCGTTTCCCTAATCCCAATATCGTGGCCAGCGCTAAAGTTTACGGTGGAACTTTCCAGCAGTTCTGGGTGCGGCGTCACCAGGAACAGGGCGTCGAAGTGCGCTGGATTAAGGACCCCACCAATCTGGAGGAGTGGGCTTCAAAAATCGACGACCAAACCCGTTATCTGTACGGTGAATTTCCATCTAATCCCACGGTAGATATTTTTGACATAAGCGCCGTGGCGGAACTGGCGCACAGCCACAACATTCCTTTGATTGTGGATTCCACCTGCGCATCGCCGGCCTTAACGCGCCCGCTGGTTTTGGGAGCCGATATTGTGGTTCAATCCGCCAGTAAGGTGATGAGCGCGAGCGGCACCTCCATTGTGGGTCTGGTGATTGCGAAAAAGAATATTACCAGTAAAATCGGAAGCGATGAAATGAAAGAGGATTTTGCCATTTGGGCAAAACTGTGGCCATATCGCGACAATGGCCCGGCGCTCAGTCCGTTTAACGCCATCATGACGCTAAATGATTTGCGCACCCTGCGCGACCGTGTGGCGCACATGAGCAGAAATACCATGACCGTGGCTAAATATCTGGAAGGGCATCCGAAAATTGAGAGTGTCCACTACCCCGGCCTGGAAAGTTATCCGGCCCATCAGATTGCCAAAAAATACATGAAGCTGGTGGATTCGGACGAAAATCTGTACGGCTACATGATGGCCGTTGATATCAAAGAAGACAAGCCCGGTTCGTCCGCCAATGCCCGTAAATTTTACGACGCTTTGGATATGATCTGGCGGGCAACGGATCTGGGACGCGTAAAAACCGTGGCCACATTAAACGCCATCTCCACCCATCAGCAGCAGGGAGAAGAAGGCCGGGCGCTGGCGTCGATCAAACCTTCCACCTGCCGGATTTCCTGCGGCGTGGAAGCGGTGGAAGATATCATTGCCGACCTGGAGCAAGCCCTGGATGCCATTTAGGCAATTATTTCAGCGGACAAAAGATCAGTTTAAACCAAGTAAAGGAAGAAAGCGATGAAACACAAATTAGCCCTGATTGGTTTTGGAACCGTAGGACAGGGATTGTGCGAAATTCTTCTTTCCAAAGAAGAATTTTTAAAGGAAGCGTACGGGTTCGAATGGGAAATCGTGGCGATTTCAGATATGCTAAAAGGTTCTTTGTACCACCCCGACGGTCTGGAGGTCGCCAAAGTTTTAGACCTGGCCAAAGGCGGGAAGTCTATTGAGGCATATGATGGACAGGCGCGCAAAGGAATGGACGCCCTGCAAACCATCCGTGAATCCAATGCGGACATCGTCTGCGAAATGACCTACACGGATATTAAAACCGGTCAACCGGCCACCGATCACTGCAAAGCCGCATTCGAAACCGGAAAACACGTGGTAACGTCGAACAAGGGACCGGCGGCTTTATTTTACCGCGAACTGTACAAATTAGCCGAAAAAAACAACCGCTTTTTCATGATCGAAGGTACCGTGATGTCCGGAACCCCGGTTATTAATCTGGCGCGTAATGAACTGGCCGGAAACCGCATTACGGCCATTAAAGGCATATTGAACGGGACTACGAATTTTATCCTGACGAATATGGAAGCTGGCCGTCCTTACGAAGAAGTGCTCAAAGAAGCGCAGGAATTAGGTTACGCCGAGGCGGATCCTACGGCCGATGTGGAAGGATTCGACGCTTTGGCAAAAGTAACCATTCTGGCGAATGTCTTAATGGGAGCAGACCTGCGCCCCAGTGATATTCCCTGCAAAGGAATTACCGGAATCAGTCTGGACGATATCGAACATGCGAAAAAGGAAGGGAAACGCTGGAAATTAATCGGCGAAATCAAGAATGAGGAGGGAAAAGTTTCCGCTTCGGTAGCGCCGATGATGATCGATCTGTCTCATCCATTGGCCGGTGTGATGGGCGCGGTTAATGCGGTTACGTTTAGTACAGATTTGATGGGCGATGTGACCGTCACCGGTCCCGGTGCCGGGCGGATAGAAACCGGCTACTCGATTTTAACCGATATTCTTGAAATACACCAACGCCTGAGTTGATCGGGCTTGATTAAGAATGACAAATGAAAACGCTGTTAAAAGTTTAAAGGGGAGAATCAATCATGAAAATGATTATTGGCGGTCAATGGGTAGATAAGGACGATAAAATTGAGGTCACCAATCCGTACGATGGCAGTTTGGTGGATACCGTTCCCCGCGGTACTGCCGATGATATTGACCGGGCCATTCAGATCGCTCAAAAAGGATATGAGATTAATCGCGATTTACCGGTACATCGGAGGATTTCCATTCTGAAAAAAACTGCGGAAATTATGCAGGAACGATTCGAAGACCTGGCGAAGACCATTGCCACCGAAGGGTCCAAAACCATTCGGGAAGCAAGAAAAGAAGTAGGTCGGGCTATTAATACGATTACAATTTCCGCCGAAGAAGCACGGCGGATTAACGGCGAAACCATTCCGTTTGACAGCGCCGAAGGGTCTGAAAACCGAGTGGGCTATTATTACCGCTTCCCGATAGGAATTATAGGCGCGATTACGCCATTTAACGATCCGCTTAATCTGGTAGCGCATAAACTGGGTCCGGCGATTGCAGGGGGTAATTCCGTTGTTTTGAAGCCAGCCACGGTAACGCCGCTTTCCGCTCTTAAATTAGGAGAGTGCCTGCTGGAGGCCGGGCTGCCTGGCGAAATTTTGTCTATTGTAACCGGATACGGCAGCGAGATCGGAGATGCTTTGGTCAGTGATCCCCGCATCCGGATGATTTCATTCACAGGCGGTGTGGAAGCCGGCGAGCACATCACCAAAATGGCCGGGCTTAAGAAAATCGGCATGGAACTGGGGTCGAACTCTCCGGTGATTGTAATGGACGATTGTGATCTTGATGCCGCGGTGGAATCCTGCGTGTCCGGCGCCTTCTGGGCTGTGGGCCAGAATTGCATCGGAGTACAGCGCATTTATATTCACAAGAAGATTTACCAGGCGTTCCGGGATAAGTTCGTCGAACGTACCAAAAAATATAAAACCGGTTTCCAACTGGATGAAGACACGGATATGGGCCCGATGATCACAGAGGGCGAAGCCAAACGGGTCATTGATTGGGTGGAAGATGCCAGGTCTTTAGGGGCCGTTGTGCTAACCGGAGGAACCCGTCAGGGAACTTTGGTACAGCCGACGGTTCTGGAAAACGTGCCACCGGCGGCAAAACTGGATTGTCAGGAAGTGTTCGGTCCGGTGGTGTCTCTGTATCCGTTTGAAACCCTGGATGAAGCCATCGATAAAGCCAACAGCGTGGATTATGGTCTGCACGGAGCGATTTTTACCAACGATCTGAATACTGCTTTTTACGCAATCAAGAGGATGGATGTTGGCGGCATCATGGTGAACGACTCCACCGACTACCGGGTGGATCTGATGCCGTTTGGCGGCGTAAAGAAGAGCGGTCTCGGCCGCGAGGGAATCCGGTTCGCGCTTCAAGAAATGACAGAACCCAAGGTGGTATGTTTTAATCTTTAAACGATTCCAATCCTTTGCGAAGCGTTTTATGCCTCGCAAAGGATTTTCCTCGTTTCTTTATTAAATCTTCAGCTCGATACGCCCTGTCCAATGGAGACCGTTTCATTAAAAAATTCCGTTACAAACAAATCGGTTGTTTGCTGCTGAAGCAGTTCTGCTATGCGTTGATCCTCGATTACGGTTAAGTAGTCGCGGATTTCATCCTTAACCTGGATGGCGGGTACGTTATTGTAATTAACCCGATCGAGAAACAAGCGCACGTCTTGATAGGAATGCCCCATGACCTTATATGAGAGCCTGGCTGCTTCGTCCGGATTCTGTTTGATCCATGCAATCGCCTCATTCAGTTCCGATAAGAACAACCTGGCATGATCCGGATATTCGCGAAAAAAGCTTCCTTTGAACACAAGACCGGCATTGGGTAACCCGTTGCTGCCTGGCTTCAGCTGCTTCCACAAGTCAGAGTAAGAGACCGCCACATGAATATTGGCATCGGCATTAAGCGCATAACTAACTTCAGGTTCCCGAATTAAGGCGGTGTCGATTTTGCCCTCAATAAGTTTTTGCGCGATTTCTTCTGGTCTGCCGAAGGGCTGCCCATAAACAAAATGGTATTCCTCCGGATTTTCTCCAAAGCGATGCATGAGGAAACGGGTCACCTGAGCAGGGGGCGCTTTTTTGAACAAAGGCATATAAATTTCGTGATCTTTCAAATCGCTAAATTTTGTGGCCTGATATCCTCGAGTGACAATGTAAAAATTATCCCAGACCGTTACCGTTGCCAGTTTGACGTCATTTTGTTTCCCCAGCAGGTTGGCTGAGGCAATGATTGCCGAAAAAGAAATGTCCGCTTTGCCGGAAACAATCCAGCTCAGATGTTTTTCGGTTTCTTCCCAAACTTTTAGTTTTTTTATTTCAAAATGTTCTTTTATCCCCGGAGATTCCAGCATGCGTAAAATTACAGGGTAAACGACAGGTGTGGCCGATTGGAGAACAATTGGAACTTTTTCGCCTGGTGCACCCGACGCGCCAGAAATATCTGGTGTAGAACTCACGGCATCTTTTGTTCTAAAGAAGTAGATATGAAATTCTTCCTCAGATATTTTTTGGGTAAAATGGTCCCAACCCTCTTTTTCCATCACTCCGTAAAGGGGTACGGGTTCAAAGCTCTGTATCACACGTAAACCTTGATTTCCCGTCAGGGTTTTGGCGGTTTGAATAATTTTGGGCAGAAAAAATCCTTCCAGTACACGTGCGTCGACGGTAACGAATTCTTTATTTTGGATGAATTCTGGCTGTATCATTTTTTACTCCTAAAACAATGATTTGATGTATACAATACTTATCATAGTTCCTTTTTTCGTACAAAATAGACATGGTATTCTTGGTTATTTATTTTTTCTGTGCAATAAAGGAAGCCCAGTTTGGCCAAAACGGAATACAATGGTACCGGTTCGAAACTTTGAACGACAAGAAGTACGCTATTCTTTTTAAGCAGTTTTGCTTTGGCAACGATAACCGGCAGGAAAAAACCACTTAATGTTCGGGCATCTATTTTTACGATATGTCTGGAGCGTATTTCCTGAGCTTTAAAATGGGATTTGCATAAAACCTGGTCAATGGCTTGTTGTGAATTAGTCTTAATAATTTTGGATATCTTTTTGAGCGGAAGCCTTTTTTCATTGATCAACCCATCGATAAATGCATCGGGATCATAGTGATTTATGTGATCGGATATTGTTTTTTCCTATATGTTAAATAAATATAACAAATGATATATATATATAACATTTGATG
>CAZJNP010000021.1:0-15153 GCA_964547355.1 uncultured Calditrichaceae bacterium | reverse complement strand
TCACCCGTTTTACCGAAAAAGACGCCGACTGGTGGGACCGCTATGTGTGGCAGGCGGACAATGGCACCATTTTCCACACCCGGCGCTTTCTCAGCTACCATCCCAAAGACCGGTTCAAAGATCATTCACTGATCTTTAAACGTAAAAACTCCGTAAAGGCCGTTTTGCCGGCCATTGAACTGCAAATGGACAAAGACCGGGTGCTGTATTCGCACCGCGGTTCGTCTTACGGCGGTTTTGTGTACCGGGACGCCGGCATCCGGGACGCCTTCGATTTTGTGGAAGCGCTCAGGAACTACGCCAAGGAACAGGGATTTTCGCGCATTCTGATTACGCTGCCTCCCATTGTGTACATGACCCGCTATTCCAATTATGTGGACTTCGCCCTGCTTAAAAACGGTTTCCGATATTTAAAAAGGGAAATTTCCAGCGTGCTACAACTACCGGAATCCGAAGAAGAGATTCTGCCCATGTTTAAGGCCGAAGCCCGCACCGCAACCAGAAAATCCGTTAAACAGGGGATTCAGGTGCGCCTTTGCGACGATTTTGCCACTTACTATGAAATCTTGAAAAAGAATCTGAAGCTACGGCATAATGTTACCCCTACCCATACGCTGGAAGAACTGGAACGGCTGGCCAGACTTTTTCCGGAACACATTCATCTCTGGGGCGCGTTTTTAGACGACCGGATGATCGCCGGCGTGGTAAATTTTATCTGCACCAAACACACGGTTCTGGCCTTTTACATCAGCGACGACAAAACGTTTCAGCAATACCGTCCGGTAAATAACCTGTTCTACCATATCTTTCAGTGGGCCGTGGAAAACCGTTTTAAATTTTTCGACTTCGGCATTTTTACCGTGAATGAAGACCCTAACTGGGGACTGGGGAAATTCAAAGAAAGCTTTGGCGCGCGGGGCTTGTTCCGGGATACATTTGAACTGCTGCTGTGAAAAATGAATCGTAACCCACGAATTACACAAATGTACACGAATATAAATTCAGAAATGTTTTATAAAGTAAATATTTAATTTTTCCTTCTGCGGTCCTATGCGTCTCCTCGGCGTACTTTGCGTTTAAGAGAAACTCTGAAGGCACAAAGAAGCCGCAGAGTATCCAGGAACTTTTCTTTTTCGCCACACGGACTACATTGCCAGAACCCCGCCAACGATTCCGCCTAAAAGCAAACCGTAAATCAGGCCTTTTAATCCATTCAAAGTTAAAAACCAGGGGTGGGATTGTTTTTTTAATTCCTTAATATAAAGGCGGTTGATTTCGTCCAGCTTTTTGCTGTAATCGGCCACCATCGCCTGAAGGGTATCCGCGTTCATTTTAAGCAGGGAGGAAACGGAGTCCTGTATGGTTAATTGTTGTTTAAGATTCGAGAGCAGGCTGTCGCTGACGGCCTGATATCTTTCCATCACCTGATTGGAAGCCTTCAGAGCCTGTTGCAATTTTAAAATCTGTTGCTTGCTGGCCTCCAGGTCCTGTTCGCATTCCTGCAGCGCTCTGGCCAGCTGGGCGCGGGTTACCTGCTGGGCCGCGACCGGCGTTGTTGCTAACACAAAAATGCCCGTTATCAACAATAACATCTGATGTGCCAAATGTCTCATTTCCTAATCTCCATTTTACCGCAAATCCGTCGCCAATTTGCTTCCGGTCTTTAATTCAGCGTAGAATAAGCAACAGCTATTCTTTAATCAAACGGTAACCGTTGATTTCGATGTCTCCACCGTCAGCCGTAGTGTCCTCGTCCGCTATTTCCCCGCCTTCGGTCACGTATTTTTCCAGCAGTTTCTTTCGGTCTGCGCTGCGCCCTTCCACCGATTCCAGAAATTCAGCCGATTCGGAAAGGATTTTTTCGTTCAGTTCCTTACGATCTTTCAGTTCCGCCTCGATCAGACGCAATTCCGTTTCGTGTTTCGCCGCGTTTTTAGCCAGTTTTTCCCGCTGCTTTTCCAGCACTTCTATGACGCGTTTATTTGCCAACACGGCTTCGAAGCGCTGTTTTTGCTTCTGTTTGAATTTCGCCATCATGTCGTTATGCTCGGCGATCTTTTTCTCGACGTCAAACGCTTTTTTCAGCCGGCTGCGGATCAGCAGCGCCCCGATCAAACCGCCGCCCAGAGCCAGGCCAATGCCCAGGGCCGGTTTTTTGGGTACAATAAAGCGAATAATCAGATATAAAACGATTAATAGCGGAATCACGATGATGGCCACATCCAGAATGGTCTGCCAGTTTACTAATCCTTCCATCAGATGTCCTCCTGGTCGGTTACCAGCCCAAGCCCGGTTTGCGGGGAACGACCGGTTTCGGATGCAGTAGAAACGCCCCCGTTTTCGATCTTTTTCTTTTCCAGATAATGCTGGTCATATTTAAACCGCCGCACCGTGTAGCTTCCAGCCAGACCAAACACCACGCCGGCCAGAGAAACCAGCCCGGTTTTCATGCTTTCCATGACCTTGATCAGTGTGTCCGCCTTGGGCGTACCGGCGTGGATAAAAGATAGAATGCCGAAAGCAATCCAGATAAAAGAAACCAGCGCCAGCAAAATCAGCGAATAGGTAAGAATGGTAAACAGGAAATCAGGAAATCCCCTGGAATTATACAGCAGCCATTTACTGGGCATTCCTTTTGCAGAGTTCATGCGATCTCCTCAATTTCTTTTCTTGACACTAAATAATCATCCAATCCGTCGGCAATTGCCGTCACCAGCATCTGGCGGTAGCCCTCGTCCTGTAACAGTTGCAACTCCTCAGGATTGGTCATAAAACCCAACTCGATCAGAACCGATGTGGGAATCGTTTTATGAATCCAGGCCAGCGTGCGGCCAAGTTCCAGGGTGGAAAGCAGGCCACGGTGGCTTAAGGCGATATTGCTGGCTGCGCATTTTTCTGCAATGCGGCCGGCCAGGCGCGTACTGTTCTCGGATTCTGCGCTGTAAATGACGTATAGACCGCGTCTGGAGGGCAGCGGCTCATACTCTCCGGTGGATGGATTGCGAGTAACCGCGACGTTGCAATGGATGGACACAATGGCATCGAACTGCGGCGCCTGTTTGCGGTGATGGGCGTTCACCAGCCGGCACCGGACGCCTAAAGGTGGCACATGCGCATCCGATTTGCGTGTGGTGTAAATCTGATGTCCTCTTTGTTTAAGCTCCTGATTCAGCCTTAAAGTAAAGGCCAGGTTCAAATCCTTTTCGCGGGTGTTCTGCCACACGGCGCCGCTGTCCGGGCCGCCGTGTCCTGCGTCGGTACATAAATAGGACATATCTTCTCCGATAAAAATATTAATGGAGCGGTGGTGTTCAGGTTAAAAAAATTTAGGTAAGTCAGGGGGAATAAGCAAACAGAAAATATTTATAGTGAAAACAGATTACCAGCGACTTGCGCTGTGAATTCAAAATCCTTTGCATTGGTTTTGAAAATACTCTAAGTTCGGACAGATTAATTGTAATTAATTCTATGTTGGAATGATGCGTTCGGTTTCTATTTTCAAAAAATATAAAAAATATTTACAGGCGGTTTATAGTGGTCTGTATGCATTACTGGCGTTTTATATTTTACTCAATACGTCTTTTCTTCAGTTGAGTATTTTTAATTACGTCCAGAGTCATTCCGGCTTGTTTAGCACGCAAACCGAACCGATGTCCCCTGATCATCTTCATTGGTTAAACGCCGCTAATAATCCTCATTTTCCGGTGATGAATGCGTCGGATAAACGCTCACCGGTCAAGATAAACGAAACCCTATTATGGGCGGCGCTAGCTTTAACCCATCTGTTTTTTGTTGGGAGATTACGTTTTTTTAATATCTCAGAATCTTCTCATTCTACACAGGTGGGCAATTTAACTACTCACTACCGTTCTCCGTTTAAGTTTATTCGATGTTTGCGCGCTCCGCCGATGTCGTTCTGATCGCAGATTAGAAAACACTTCAAAGCAAAAATAATAAATAGGGAAAACCTCTTTCACTGTAAAAATCGCGGGTGCATTTTACAGGGTACCTGCTATACAGATCAGACGTAGGGGTGCATATGCAAATCAACAGAATATTTGGATTATTCGCATTGGCATTTCTTGTTTGGGCTGCCGGATTACATGCATTCCACGTGGCCGGACGGGTGGTGGATAAGGTTACCGGCAAAGAATTAGCGGGAGCAAATCTTTACATCGATGGTATGCATATCGGGACGGCTTCCGACGCACAGGGTAGATTTGTACTGGAGATTCCCGATCATCTGCAGGGAAAGTACAGGTTAATCGCATCCTATGTGGGATATCACGATAAAGTGCTTACTCTGAATCTGCCGTTGAGTAAAAATCTTTCGCTCGACATAGCAATGAGCGAATCGCAACTGTATATGGATCAGATCGTCGTTACGGGGACGCGCACCGAACGTTTTTTGAAAGATACCCCGGTTACCACACAGGTCATTAAAAGCCGGGAGATTGAAGAAAGCGGCTCCAACAACATCGCCGACGTGATTCAGGAAGTGACCGGCGTAACCATCGAAGAGCATGAGCGTTTCGGCAGCGTAACGGATTTGCAGGGATTCGACAGTAATCATATTCTGTTTTTACTGAACGGCATTAAAGTGGTGGGTCGATTAAACGGACAATTTGACATCTCGCAGATTCCCGCGGCCGATATTGAACGGATTGAAATTGTCAAAGGCGCCACGTCGGCCATTTATGGCAATCAGGCCATGGGTGGCGTCATTAATATCATCACCCGCAAACCGCAGTCTAAAGCGCAGATAAACGGTGACTTCAAATTCGGTTCTTACCAAAGAATCACCAGCGGTGTCACCGCATCCCTGCCGCTGGGCCCATGGAGTTCCAAACTGTTTTTGGGATTGCGCAGCTTTGGTGGATTCGATCTGGACCCCAGCACCGCCAGCGAAGACGGGCGGCGGTTTAAAAAATATAACTCCAGCCTGCAGGTGACCGGACCGCTTTTTCAAAAATTGCGGTTAAGCGCCGAGGGTTCTTATTTTTACGAAGAACAAAAACGCGTGTTGAACGATTTTTTTGAAGCCAAAATTACCAACAACCGTCAGGCTTTAAAGCTGTCAGCCTTATCGGATTCTCTGCTGCCGGCTGCTTTTAAAGTCAATATGGAATACACCGCCTATCACCATGAGTATGGGGAAATCGTGCGCAGCAGTGGTTTTTATAAAGCGAGCGATCCCACGGATAACGGTTATTTTCTGGGAGAATTACTGTTTGACAAAACGATTCAAAAACATACCCTGAATATGGGTTATTCTTTTGAGCATGAATCCATTCGCTCCAAACGTGTTTTAAACGAAAGCCAGCAATCCAATCTGCAAAGCGTCTTTTTTCAGGATGAATACAAACTCAGCTCCGCCCTGACCATACTGGCTGGCGCGCGCTACGACCGTCATTCCATTTACGGGGAGCAGCTTTCGCCTAAAATTTCGATCATGTTTTCGCCCTGGCACACAGGGCGCATCCGTTTCGGGTACGGGCATGGCTTCCGGGCACCGGCATTCAAAGAGCTCTTTCTGGATTTTTACGTCAGTGATGTGAATCTGACCATCCAGGGCAATCCGAATCTTAAGCCGGAGCAATCCGACGCTCTGAATCTGGACTACGAATACTGGAACGACAACAACTACCACGTCCGACTGAATTTATTTTACAACCAGATAAACGATATGATCAGCGATGTGCGTATTCCGGGACAGGGACTTACCTATACCTATGAGAATTTTGAACGCGTTAAAACCTGGGGCGGCGAATGGGATATGGATTTCTTCCCGACCGACTGGCTGGAGCTGAAAATGGGCTACCGTTATATGGATTCCTGGGTCAGTACGACCGGTGAAGCGCTTACCGGAAAGCTAAAGCACAAGGGGCATACCAGTTTACTACTCACACTCCCGCACCACTTCAAAGTGAACACCCGCGCCCTGTTCTACGGGCCGCGGTACGATTCTTTGATTGACGATGCCACGGGTGAAGTGATGGATAAAATCAAAATCCCGGGCTATGTGTTAATTCACGCTAACCTCAGCTACCGCACCCCCTGGCGGGTAAAGGTCTCGCTGGGCGTGCGCAATTTAACTGATTATGTAAAAGAATTTTGGGGCCCCATGCCGGGTAGAGAATGGTATGCGGGCTTGTCGTTTAGTTTTTAACTGTTCTACTTATTATAAGGAGGATTTATGTACCGTTTGAAGTATTTTCCAATCCTGGCGCTGGTGCTGGCCTTTTTACTGGCCGGTTGCTCCGATAAGTCCACCAGCAACGATTTGGAAGAATCACAAACTTACAGCTACACCACCGCGAACGTAAAGACGGCTGGAACGCAGTATTTTCAGTTTTCGGAAAACGCCGCCACCGGCACCAAGTCTGCCGATTATGACCTGGCCTTTACGGTGGAAGCGATTACCGAAGAGGTGGGCGAACCCAATTCCTGTGTTTATTTTACGGTTTCCACTTATCCGGTGTTTAAAACCGGCCCGGGCGTAACCATGGCACGTGTGGATGCCGCTTCTCTCGATGAAGTGAGCGCGGCGCCGGCCGACGATGCATTTAGCGCCGATGATACCCTGCGCGAAGCTTTGATCGGCAAAAACTGGTTTGATCCTCAGAACGGCTACCAGGTTAAACCCGATGTGTATGTGATTAAAACCTGCGCCGGTAATTACGGCCTGGTTCAGTTCCGGCGCTACGATTTTGATTTCGCGTCCATGCAGATTTCCAATATTGTCTTTGATTACAAATACAACCCGGATGGCAGCAATGATTTTAGCGCCGCGGTGCTGGATTCTTTCCAAACCGGAAACGGCTACGAAGCCACGCGCTATTTTTCCTTTACAGAAGGCAGTTTGCAGATGGCTTACGGAACCTGGGAACTACAGGTGGAGGGCAGCGCCATCTGGCTGGGGCCAAATGTCACTGCTTATAAACTTGAGAACACCAATATTAATGATGTGACCACAGTTCAGACCACCGGTTTCACCGGCGACCATGTTCCGTCCTATGTTTCTGCCGGCTGGTACGATACCGACGAAACCCACCACGTGATCCCAAAAGATTATGTATATGTGGTTAAAACATCAGATGGTAAATACGCTGCCTTTAAAGTAACAAACTACTACGATGATCAGGGAAATTCCGGCGCTTTCACCATTGAATGGAAGTATGTTAACAAATAAGCCAGCAGGCCCGGGCTGTAAACGTCCGGGCTTTTTTATCGCATTTTTCGGACCTTTACTGATTATATATCTTTTTCAGGGAAGCGCTGTTGGTCCATAACAGTGAGAGCAAATTGATCAGAATCAGCGCGCCCATGATCAGAAGCAGTCGCTCCCAGGGCATGTTTTTCTCGATCCGATCCAGCACCAGGTTAATGGTGATTATAATCCATAACAGACTAAAAATGGTTAGCAAAGCCTGCCAGAATCTCAAAATCCAACGCTTTTCCAAAACCAGTGAAAAACAAAGCATCATTAGTAGAATCGGCGGCACATAACCGTACAATCGGAGCAAGTGGGCCGTAAAAAGCAGGGTGGAAAAGATGATGGGAAAAACTTTGACCAACCTCATCCTCAATACATCCTATAAAGAATTACGCCCGTAATTAATGGTTAAATTAAAAAATAAAAATATGTTTTGCTTGGTTTTTTCTCCCTTGATTAGACAGTTTCTTTCTATTATATTAATTTTTGTTATACAACCTTAACATTCGTTAGTTCGGAATAAACAAATGAAAGAACTGTGGAAAAAGTTTGACGAGATAGAACTCACGCACAGCAGTGTGCACCACCTCATGGCCATGCACGAACTGCTTAAGAAGAATGGCTACGTCCGGGGCGTGGATATTGCCCGATATCTGGACATCAGCCGCAGCAGCGTTTCCATTACCCTGCGTAAATTGATCAACCGGGGATATGTGCTTGAAGATGAGAATAAGTTCTATCATCTGACCGATCAAGGTAAGAAGCTGATTAACGGAATTTTAGCCAAGCGAAAGATCATTAAGATCTTTTTTGAAAATGTGCTCAAACTTCCTGAGGATCTTGCCGAAGCAGAAGCGTGCAAGATCGAACATCTGCTGGAAGAAGAAACCGGCCAGCGTTTGATGACGTTTATGGGTTATTACCTCTCCGACTCCAACACGGCAAAGAAATTTCATCAGGAGTACAGACGTTTTATCTACGATTGTAACGCCACGGAAAGCTGCGAGATTTGCGAACTGGATTGTTATTTCGCCGGGGCAAAATCGTAACGCTTTTTTCGATTTTCAACGGAGCAGAAAAATAAAAGGCCCAACAGTCCGCCCTTTTGGGCAAATGAAGCGCTGCAAAACAAGGCTGTAATAAATGACAAAGCCAACAACCATCCCAATAACTCAAAAAGACACCGCACCAGAACTCATTCCGGTACAGCGCCTGACGGCTCTGTGGGCGCTAAGCGAGTCGGCGCTGGGCGGCATCCTGCACGCCCTCCACATTCCCTTAACCGGGTTGGTGATCGGCAGCGTAGCCGTGATCATGATTACGCTGATCGGTATGTTCTCCCGGGAAAAAGGAGCCATCTTGCGTGCCACCTTTATCGTCCTGACCGTCAAGGCTCTGGTTAGTCCGCACACGCCGATTAACGCCTATTTTGCCGTTCTGTTACAGGGAGCTCTTGGCGAATTCTTTTTCCGAGTGATTCAATCGCCTGCCCGTTCTTCTTTGCTGCTCGGCGTCATTACGCTGTTCTTATCCGGCATCCAGAAGTTTCTCATTCTGACGATTGTGTTTGGGTTAACCATCTGGCATTCCATTGATTTGTTTACCAATTATGCCCTGACTCAAATGCCTTTGATCGGGGGCGCGCATCCGTTAATACCTGTCAGCGCTATTGTTATTTCCATCTACATTTTTTTGCACATTACCGCCGGCGTGATGGCCGGTTTGGCCGCACCCCGCATCGGAAAACGCGTTTTGGCGGAATACGAGGCGTTTGACGCCGTGCTGGATACGTTCGGATACACAGAAGCGCCGACCGATCTGCAGAAAAAAAAGCGTCCGCGCTGGTTAAAAAAGCTGACCGCTTATTTTGTTTTTCTGGTCGCGCTGTCCATCGTGTTGCTTTCTTATGCCGTTCCGGTTTTTGAAAAAGAAACCGGTGCCGCGGCCCTTTTTATGATTGTACGATCTCTGGTCATCATGGGCGTGTGGTATTTTTTACTTGGCCCGTTTTTATTGAAACGGTTCAAACGCTTCCTGGCTAAAAAACAGAATATGTATGCCGACGACGTGCGTTTGATTCTTGACATTCTGCCCTTCCTGCGGCGCGTGGTAACTAAAAGCTGGCATTTAAGCCGCGAGTACTCCGGTTTAAAGCGTTATAAAAAACTGATCAATATTATGGTGATGTCCGTTCTGTTGGTACCCATGTATCAGCTCACACAATCAGACTGATAGAGGAGCTCAATTTATGTCTGAATATTTGGCTTCTTGTTTTTACCCTTCTCCGGTAGGGGTATTAAAAATTGTGGCCACGCAAAGCGCCGTAAAAGAAATTCGGTTTACTGAAGAAAAGGGAATGGTTTCCATGACAGAGCACGCGCTGCTCAAGGAAACCGTACGGCAACTGGAAGCTTATTTTAACGGTTCGCTACGCCAATTTGATTTGCCCCTGGAGCCTGAAGGCACATCCTTTCAGCAAAAGGTGTGGGCCGCGCTTTTAACCGTTCCGTATGGCACCACCGCCTCCTACCTGGACATCGCCAAAGCCATTGGCAATCCCAAAGCGGTGCGGGCGGTGGGCATGGCGAACGGCCGTAATCCCATCCCCATCGTGATTCCCTGCCACCGCATCATCGGTTCCGACGGCCGGCTGGTAGGTTACAGCGCCGGAATCGAACGCAAAATCTGGTTGTTAAAACACGAAGGCCTGTCGGTTAAGCCGTAGAAAAATATATTTTAGCACAACCCAAATCTAATCCATCCCAAACACCTTAAATAAAAACGTATACAGGTCGGCCACTTCCGCGATGCGTTTGGAAGTGGGTTTTCCGGCGCCGTGCCCGGCCTTGGTTTCCACCCGGATTAAGATGGGATTGCGGCCTTTGTACTTTTCCTGCAGTGTGGCGACGAATTTCATGGCATGCAAAGGCGCCACCCGGTTGTCTGACTCTGCCGTGGTCACCAAAGTGGGCGGATATTCTACGCCTTCTTTAATATTGTGCAGAGGAGAGTATGCGTAAAGAAATTTAAATTGATTGGAATCCGCTTCTGCATTTCCGTATTCCGGAATCCAGTATCTTCCCACGGTAAATTTATGGTAGCGCAGCATGTCGATTACCGGCACCTGGCATAACACCGCACCAAACAATTCGGGCCTTTGAACCATACAGGCGGCCACCAGAAGTCCGCCGTTGCTTCCGCCATTAATGGCCAATCGCTTAGGATTGGTGTACTTTTCCCGGATTAAATACTCCGCCGCTGCAATAAAATCGTCAAACACATTCTGCTTTTTTTCGAGCATTCCTGCCCGGTGCCACTCTTCGCCGTATTCACCGCCGCCGCGTATATTAGCCTGGGCGAAAACCCCGCCGTTTTCCAGCCATACCAGACGAGCCACGGAAAAGGAAGGCAGTTTGTTAACATCGAATCCGCCATAGCCGTAGAGGATGGTGGGATTCTTTCCGTTTAATTCCAGGTTTTTTCGGTGCGTAATGAACATGGGTACCCGGGTGCCGTCCTTTGATTGGTAAAATACCTGCCGGGTCACATAATCATCGGTGTTAAATTTGATTTCCGATTTCCTGAAGGTGTCCAGATGATCGATGGTAAAATCGTAACGATAGATGGTGGTGGGATAGAGAAAAGAAGCAAATGTGATGAACATTTCCTTGTCTTCCGGGCGACCGGAAATACTATAAACGGATCCCAGAGTGGGCATTTTGATCTCACGTACAAAATGACCGTTCAGCGTGTACATTTTGATGATATCGTGAGCGTCCTGCATATAATCAACGATTAAAAAACCATTGACTACAACGGCGTAACGCAATACCTCCTTCTGTTCGGGAATGATTTCCTGCCAGTATTTTTCATCAGGCTTTTTAAAATCGATCTTTACGATTCGCCCTCTGGGAGCCCCTTTATCGGTTTTAAAGTAGAATGAACTGCCCTGATTGTAAATGTACGAATAGCCGGCGTCATTTTTGTTCAGCACTTTAATGAAAGGCCGTTTGCTGTTTACCGGACGGTAATAGATGCGGTTATGGGGATCGGTTCCCTGCCATACTTCCAGCAGAAGGTATTTGCCGTCTTCAGAGATAAAAGGAGAGAAGCCCAGTTCTTTATTTTTCTTGTCCTGATAAATCAAAATATCTGCGTTTTGCGGCGTTCCGGGTTTGTGCCAATAGACCCGGTTGTAATTGTTACGGTCTTCTTTGGGCACGGATCCTTCGGCAGGAAAGCGATTGTAGAAAAATCCCGAACCGTCGTGTTTCCAGGCGATGCTTGAAAACTTACACCATTTCAGGACTTCTTTGTAATCTTTGCCGCTGTCCACATCGCGTATTTTGATTTCCTGCCAGTCGCTGCCACTGGAAGAAAGTCCGTAAGCCATTAACTTTCCGTCTTTACTCAAGGCCAGAGCGGAAACGGATATGGTCCCGTCCGCACTCAATTGATTTGGATCGAGCACCACCCGGGGCGGACTCTGCAGAGAGGTTTGCATATAGAGCACGGATTGATTCTGCAAACCGTCGTTCTTCCAGAAGAAATAGCGGTCGCCGGATTTCCTTGGCGCCGAATATCTGGGATAGTTCCACAATTCGGTTAGTCTTTTTTTGATTTTCCCGTAAGCAAGACTGGAATGCAAGAATCCGAAGGTTAAACGGTTTTCGGCCGCTACCCAGGCTTTGGTATCTTTGGAGTTTTCATCTTCGAGCCATCGATACGGGTCGGCGACTTTTACCCCGAAATAGTCATCGACAACATTAACTTTTTTGGCAGGTGGGTATTTTAATTTTGGCTGTGAACAGGATAAAAGGAACACGCTGATGAGCACGCCCAACATCAGAGTAAAAACGCGCATAATGCCTCCGAAAATTTTTAATGATCGGTAGTATTTATCTGATTTAATTTGTTTACACTGAAACCAGATTTCAATCTTTTCCAATTAAAAATTTGCCAATTAAACCACGGCTGACACCAATTACATGAAGTGCACGACCTAAAATAAATTTGCGCGCACTCGTATATTTTGCATTTACGCTTTTACTTCTGAGGGTATGATTAAATCAGACCCTTGCTGCATTTCGTTTCCGAGGCCCAAAGTGTTTATTTGGTACAAGAGCATTTGATTTATTGCTAATAGCCCAGTTGTTTTAGTTTCTTATCGTTTTTCCGCCAGTTTTCGTTGACCTTGACGTGCAGTTCCAGGTAAACTTCCCTCCCTAAAAATGTTTCGATTTCCTTGCGCGCCTGGGCGCCGATTTTTTTTAAGGCTTCGCCCTTTTTCCCAATGATGATGCCCTTCTGTGACGCCCGTTCCACATAAATCACGGCATAAATATAATCCTTGCCGGAGGGGCGCTCTTTGAATTCTTCCACCACCACTTCCGTGGAGTATGGGATTTCCTCATGAAACAGATGGAATATACGTTCGCGGATAATTTCGGCCACAAAAAAACGTTCCGGCTGATCGGAGAGCATATCCTGAGAATAGTAGGGTGGACTGACAGGCAGGTAGCGGTACAACTCCTTCTTTAACTCCTCCAGTCCGTCATGCTGCAAAGCGGAAATGGGGATGATGGCCTGAAACGGCAAAAAGTTTTTGTAGGTATCGATCAAAGGGAGCACATCTCCCTTGTGGATTAAATCGATCTTGTTCAAGGCCAGGATCATGGGTTTGTTTTCAAACGCTTCTTTATTAATGTTTAGTTCGATGGGATGTTGTTTTTCCGTGACATCGACAATAAAGAGTAGAATGTCGGCATCCTGTAACGCCATCCGCACGTGGAGCATCATTTTTTCCTGCAATTGGTAGCGCGGTTTTAGCAGTCCCGGCGTATCCAGGAAAATGATCTGCATCTGTTCTTCGTTCAGAATGCCCAGGACCCGTCGACGGGTGGTTTGAGGTCTGGGCGAGATGGCCGAAAGTTTGGTGTTCAACAAGCTGTTTAGCAGAGTTGATTTGCCGGCGTTCGGACGTCCGATAATTGCCACATATCCGGCGCGGAATGGTTGTGAATTCTCTTTCATGCTTTAAGTTTGTCTCCCAGTTCGACTAGAATTTTGATTCGATGGTTCAAAGCGTCAAATCTTGTGTCGTTTGCCACATCTTCGCTTTGCCATTCACAGATTAATCCGGTTTTACCCACGAAAAGATAAGCCAGGTTTGTCATTTCATCAAGTACGCGATGAAAAACCTTTTGATGTTCTTCTTTGTTCAGCCACCCTTGGTCGGAGATTTTAAGCAAATATTTTTTGCCGGATTGATTCTCTATCTCTTGAAATGCCTGTTGAGATTCGGAGCCGTGCATTTGCAGCCACTCTTTGGTTGAAAGGGTCAAATTGACACGGGGTTTCAGCATCATACTGACATCAATATACGTAATGCGTTCCCGGTTCTTTTCGGTGCTGAAATTAATAGTCACACTTACGCCCTCGATCTGACCGTGGTAATATGGCCGATTGAGAAAACTGCGGCGCAACACATGACCGCCGTAAACGTCTTCCAGGTCCAAGAGATTGCGGTGCACCGTATCCCACAAGGATTTGCGGACGTAAATCATCAAAAACCAGACTAACAGCACAAACAACATCGCGATGAGCAAGTAAATTGCCATAAGGCCTTCTTAAAGTTGAATGTAAAGAGGCATGGGAGAAAAACTGACGATAAAAATCGCATATGCCAGCCACCCCAGCGCTCGTCGGGTTGCGTTTAACTCGATTTGGTTGTTGAGCGTGGGCGGATGGCGAAAGCGGATAAACAGCAGGATTAACAACGGCCACAACACCCACACATATGAATTGTATTGATAAATAATATACACGTTCAAAAAAATCAATAATGCAAACGTCACCAGGGCCACGCCCCTCGCCCGGTCTTCGTGCATGGCATAAGCGATATGCCCGCCATCCAGCTGACCGATGGGCATCAGATTCAAAGCGGTTACCAACAAGCCAAACCATCCGGCGAAGATAAACGGGAAATGGTACATTTCGTTCATGGGTAAGCGGTTGCCGTCAAAAATTTGACACAATGCTTCATAAATCAAGGATTTCCCCAATACCAGATTAATTCCGTCCGGATTGTCCAGAGGATGAATTTGCTCAATATAGTGGATGATTCCGGCCTGATCCGGTAGACGGTAAAACCCGATGATTAAAAACAGCAAGCTCATTACAAATCCGGCCAAGGGTCCGGCGATGCCGATGTCGAATAGCGCCTGCTTATGGGGAATCGATGATTTCATCCTGATGAACGCGCCCATCGTTCCGGGATGAAAAGCGGGTAGAAAAATGGGAATGAAGTAGGGAAGAGTGACGTGCACTTTATATTTGCGTGCCGTTATATAATGCCCCATTTCATGGAAGAACAAAATCGTCATCAAAGCAAACGAATACGGTACGCCCGCTTGCAGATTTTGCCAGGAGGCAAATGGGTCTTTACCGCGCAGCATGGCACCGGTCATCATGGTCGTAAGGATAGTCATGAAAAATAAAATGATGTTCAGGGCGTATTTTTTCCGCGGCATGGGATTGGGCCCGCGCATCACCTTGAGCAGGTACCTGCGCGGTGTAATGTGCAAATCGGAATAAATGCCCTGCTGAAACAGAAGCTCTTGCAGCAGCCGTACTTCCCGTTCCGATATTTTTTTTCTCTTTTGCTTAAATACCGGAGAACCGTACAGCCGGCTTACCGGATCCAGTCGCATGGTTTTTCCGATGATGTTTTTAGAAATTTGAATTAACTCTTTATAGGTCAATTACCGCTCCATGTTCTTCTTGAGAAGACTAAAAAAGTTTATGATTAAACCACTATCTTTGGAAATGGTTCAATGATTGTGAATTGGATTAGACTAGATAAATTAAAAAAGATCGTTTTGCCAGCAAAATCTTTTTAAAAAAGGAGATAAAAGATATGAGAGTAGGTTTAAAAT
>CAZJNP010000020.1:0-15270 GCA_964547355.1 uncultured Calditrichaceae bacterium | reverse complement strand
GTAAACCAATCTCCAGATATTCAAATAATAAATATAGGGGAGAAATCTTAATGCAAGCACAACGCGGTCAATGGGGCTCTAAATTAGGATTTGTATTAGCTGCCGCCGGATCGGCGATCGGTTTGGGCAATATCTGGCGCTTCCCTTACGTGGTGGGGGAAAACGGCGGCGCGGCTTTTGTTCTTTTGTATATTGTTTTCGTCCTGGTGATCGGTCTGCCGTATATGTACGCCGAATTAGCCCTGGGACGATTTGTTCATAAAAATCCGGTGGGTGCCATCGAGGCCATTAAACCGGGGTCGCCCTGGAAAGCCGTGGGTTACCTGGGCGTATTGACCGGCCTGGGCATACTGTCCTTTTACGCCGTCATTGCCGGCTGGACGGTAGGATATATCTACAAAATGCTCAGCGGGCATCCCGGCGGCTTTGATGTGTTTATCTCCAACCCGTGGCTGGAACTTGCCTTGCTGGCCTTGTTCATTTTTATTACCGCTTATATTGTGCACGGCGGCGTATCGGGCGGCATCGAACGCTGGTCTAAAATTCTGATGCCTTTCCTGTTTTTTCTGCTGCTGGTGATTATTGTCTATGCCAACACTTTGGAAGGAGCCGGCAAGGGGCTGGCCTTTTATTTAAAACCGGATTTCACCAAAATTACAGGCAAAACACTGCTGGCGGCCATGGGACAGGCTTTCTTTTCCTTAAGTCTGGGTATGGGTTTGATGATCACTTACGGCAGTTACGTTTCCAAACAGGAGAACATTCTTACCTCCGGATTTTTCATTGCTATTTTTGACACCATGATCGCGTTTATGGCCGGACTGATTATCTTTCCGGCGCTGTTTGCCAAAGGACTCAGCCCGGAAGCCGGCCCCAAGCTGGTGTTTGTGGTGCTGCCGGAACTGTTTGCGCACATGCCGGGCGGTTCGATCGTGGGCGCGCTGTTTTTTCTGTTGCTGGCCGTGGCGGCCCTTACTTCCACCATTTCCCTGCTGGAGGTGCCGGTGGCTTTTTTTGTGGACGAGAAAAAAATCTCCCGTAAAAAAATCGTCTGGATTATGGCTCTGGTGGCGTTTATCCTGGCCATTCCCTCGGCTTTGTCCCAGGGCGCCGTGGCGTATTTCACCAATTTCGGGTGGATTCCGGCCCGCTTTACTTCGCCCGATTTTCTCAGCCATATGAGCTTTCTCTTTGGCGATATTTCGCTGGCTCTGGGCGCGCTGTTGTTGTCGATTTTTGTCGGCTGGATATGGGGCGCGGATCGGGCGGCGGATGAAATCAGCACAGGCGCTACAAATTTCGACCGCCTGCGTCCGGTTTGGATGTTCATGATCCGCTATCTGATCCCTCTGGTCGTGTTCATCATTTTGTTGAATGTTTTCGGATTGTTTCAGTGATACCGAATAGATGAAAAATCCATGAATTACGCGAATTCAATTAAAAAAGCCATTACAATAAATCAGGAATTTGCGGAAAACAGATTTAGGATGTTAGGAACGCTTGTTTCCCTTTTTGCAAAATAAATTCTAAACAAACTTCCGGGGATGGTATGAGTTTCTTTGACAGACTTTTAGAATGGACCACACGGCTTGATTTAATCATGTGGGGGCCGGCGATGATCGCCCTGCTGATCGGCACCCATATTTTTCTTACGCTGCGCACCAGAGGCATTCAGTTTCAGCGTTTTGGCGCCTCTCTGAAACTCATTTTTACAAAGGAGAGCCGTTCGGAAGAGGGAAAGGGAGACATTTCCCCCTTTGCCGCCTTGATGACGGCGCTGGCCGCCACGGTAGGCAACGGGAATATCGCCGGGGTGGGCACCGCCATTGCCATCGGCGGACCGGGCGCACCGGTGTACATGTGGCTGGCCGGACTGTTCGGCATGGCCACCAAATATGCCGAAGGTTTCCTGGGCGTACAATACCGGGAAGTGGCGCCAAACTTCACCATGGCCGGTGGCCCCATGTATTATCTCAAGAACGGACTCAGCAATAAAAAACTGGGGCGCTGGCTGGGCGCGGCCTTTGCCTTTTTCGGAGCCATCGCCTGTTTGATCGGCACCGGTAATATGGCCCAATCCAATTCCATGACCATCTCCATGGCCAACAGCTTTAACCGCTGGTTCCACGGCGGAACCGCCGGCGAACAGGCTCCGGTGCTCTACTACTACATCATCGGCGCGCTGATTGCTCTGCTGGTGGGGATGGTGATCATTGGCGGCATTAAAAAGATCGGCCATGTGTCGGAAAAGCTGGTGCCTTTTATGATCGTATTCTACATAACCGCCGCCTTAATCGTTATTTTTGCCAATTTTGACAAAATTCCGGATGCTTTTGTGCTGATTTTCAAATCGGCCTTTGGTTTCCAGCCTTTGCTTGGCGCTTCTGTCGGCCTGGCCGTGCAAAGCGGAATCAGCCGCGGCCTGCTTTCCAACGAAGCCGGTCTGGGATCGGCCGCGATCGCGCAGGGCGCCTCCACCAGCGAAGACCCCACCAAAAACGGACTGATCGCCATGACCGGCGTGTTCATCGACACCATTTTGGTGAATACCATGACCACACTGACCATTGTCCTGACCGGCGCCTATTTGCAAACCCAGGCCTGGCAGGGCGTGGAAGCCGCCAACAACATCACCAGCATCCTGGTCACCCAAAAAGCCTTCAACACCGTGATTCCATTTGGACTGGGCGGAATCATCATCGCCTTTTCATCCTTCCTGTTCGGCTACACCACATTGCTGGGATGGTCATACTACGGCGAAAAGTGCATCGAATACTTAGGCGGTGACAAGGTGATTAAACCCTACCGCTACACCTTTATTGCTTTTCTGTTCTTTGGCGCCATCCTGACGCCGCTGGCCGGAAAAAGTTTTAACTACCTGAACATCGTCTGGAACGTGGGCAATATCGGCAACGCCATGATGGCCATTCCGAATCTGATTGGTTTGCTGTTTTTGGCGGGCGTGGTGGCCAGGATTACCAGAGAAAAGTTTTACCAGAAGAAGGAAGCGTAGGGGGATAGCTGTCGGTTTTCAGTAATCAGTTTTCGGTTTATAGTTAATAGTTGGTAGCATGGAACGGACAGCTACCCAGCTTACCCAATAACCAACAGATTAATAACCTAATAACCTTGTATCCAGAAAAACCAAATCCCTATATAGACATGTTGCAAAAACACCCCAACCCCAAAAAGCCCTGCAGGGGCGCCACCTGAATAGCCCGGAGCAACGCTTCGGGAAAAACGCGGCATACCTCAATAGAAACTCTGAAAGGGTTCAAGAAAAGAAAAACAAAAAATGATTCGCCATTATGAACCGAATTTGTGTAAATGTATTTTGGACTTACGTCAAGTCCTGAAACAGGTTCATAGAATTAATTTTTAAGCTTAAAGGGGCGTCATAGAATCCTTTTACTTTTACACCAGATCGTTTAATGACAAATACAGCTTTCCGTTTAGGGATGCCTTAACTGTCCGAGCCCACTGACAACTGATAACTGATCCTAACGCCTTTTCCTTTCAATAAGTTTTTTATTTTTTCCATTATATCCTTAAATTATTAGATCCGTTGTCAGACTAACCAGACAGTCAGGTGGATTTTTTTTAACATTTTCCAAATTAAGTTGATCTGTCCTTAAACATTGCCCAGTAAAAACATTTTGCGTCTATGGTTACGTCTGGTTTTCAACGATAAACTATGATTCGTTAAAACCCAAGTACAAGGAGTTATTTTATGCAACGTTTGTTTTTATTGTTCACTATGCTCTCCCTGGTTGTTTTCAGTTGCAGCACGCTCAAACAAAAAAGCGCGCCGCAAATAAACGCTCAGGAAACCGAACAAAGTTTTTTGTCCATGCCACTGCCACAGGACTCTGCGGTGATCAAAGGAACACTCAGCAACGGAATCACCTATTACATCCGCCAAAACCCCAAACCGGAAAACCGGGTGGAACTGCGCCTGGTGGTCAACGCCGGTTCCATTCTGGAAGACGACGATCAGCAGGGTCTGGCGCATCTTTGCGAGCACATGGCGTTTAACGGTACCGAACATTTTCACAAGCAGGAGCTGGTCAACTTCCTCGAATCCATCGGTATGCGCTTTGGCGCCGATTTGAATGCTTACACCTCTTTCGATGAAACTGTTTACATGCTTCAGATACCCACCGACGACGAGGAAATCCTGGACAAGGGCTTTTTAGTACTGGAAGACTGGGCGCACAACGTGACCTACGATCCGGTGGAAATCGATAAAGAACGGGGCGTGGTCATCGAAGAATGGCGGTTAGGCCGCGGCGCGTCCCAGCGCATGCGGGATAAACAACTGCCGGTGCTGCTGAAAGGTTCGCGCTACGCCCACCGGCTGCCCATCGGACAGAAAGCCGTGCTGGACACGTTCAAATATGAAAGTTTGACCCGTTTCTATCACGACTGGTACCGCCCGGATTTGATGGCCGTAGTGGTGGTGGGCGATCTGGATGTGGCTCAGGCCGAACAGTTAATTCGCAAACATTTCGAAGCCATTCCGGAACCACAGAATCCGAAAGAACGGAAATTTTATCCCGTGCCCGATCACGACCGCACTCTCTATTCCATCGCCACCGATCCGGAAGCCGCCCGCTCGTCGGTTTCCGTGTACTATTTGCTGGACCGCAGCAGCGAGAACACCCACAAGGACTACCGGCAATCCATTCTGGAACAGGTGTACAACAGTCTGTTCAATCAGCGCCTGCGGGAGCTCTCGCAAAAGGAAGACCCGCCTTTCATTTTCGCTTACTCGCAAAAAGGCATGCTGGTGCGCACAAAAGACGCCTACATCCTGGGCGCGATGGTCAAAGACGGCGGTATCGAACGGGGTCTGAAAACACTGATGACCGAAGCCAAACGGGTGGCGCAGTTCGGGTTCACCCCGTCCGAACTGGAACGCCAGAAAAAAGCTATGCTGCGCTTCATGGAAAAAGCGTTTAACGAACGCGACAAAACGGAATCGCGCAGTTACGCTTCCGAATATATCCGCAACTTTTTACAGAACGAACCGATTCCCGGCATTGCGTATGAATATGAGCTGTATAAAAAATTTGTGCCCGGCATCCGGCTGGAAGAAATCAACTCCCTGGGTAAAAACTGGATGAACGACAACAACCGCGTGATTCTGGTAAACGCCCCGGAAAAGGAAGGCGTACCCGTCCCCACGGGAGATGATCTTAAGCACGTCCTGGACCGGGTGGCTCAAACCGACGTTACGGCCTACAGCGACGAAGTAATCACCACGCCACTACTTGAAACGCCGCCCAAACCGGCTCCGGTGGTTCAGGAAAAGAAATACGACGATCTGGGCGTTACGGAGTGGACGTTAGCCAACGGCGTAAAAGTCGTGCTCAAGCCCACCGATTTCAAAAACGATGAAATCCGTTTTACCGCCTTTAGTCCGGGCGGCTATTCCCTGGTGGACAACGCCGAGTTGATTCCGGCCAAAACTGCGGACGCCGTGATCTATGCCTGCGGATTGGGTGCGTTTAACCGCATTCAACTACAGAAACTGCTTTCCGATAAGATCGCCCACATCAACCCCTATATTCGCAATTTAACCGAAGGCATCAGCGGCACCGCATCGCCAAAAGACCTGGAGACCCTGTTTCAGCTGGTTTACCTGGTCTTTACTGCGCCCCGCATGGACAGCACAGCGTTTTTATCCTACAAATCCAAGTTTATCGCATCGCTGGAAAACAGGAGCGCCGATCCCATGCAGGTGTACCAGGATTCACTGACGGCTATCCTCACTCAGCATCACCCCCGGTACCGACCCTTTGACGTAAGCACCGCCAAACAGCTGGACCTGGTAAAATCGTACCAATTCTACAAAGACCGTTTTGCGGACGCCAGCGACTTTACGTTTATTTTTGTCGGGAATTTCGAACCGCAGCAGATCAAACCATTGGTGGAAAAATACTTAGGCGGTCTGCCCTCTATCCAGCGAAAGGAAAATTGGATGGACCGCACTTTTGATTATCCCAAAGGCGTGATCCGGAAAGAAATTAAAAAAGGTCTGGAACCCAAAGGTATCAATACCATCATCTTTGCCGGCCCGGCCAAATGGAGTGAGGAAAACGTAACGCGGCTCTCTGCCATGACCCGTGTACTGAGCATTAAATTGCGCGAACGTTTAAGGGAAGACAAAAGCGGTTTGTACAGTATCCGGGTCAGCGGACGGATCAGCCATTATCCCAGAGAACGGTACACCGTATCCGTTAAGTTCGGATGCGATCCCAACCGGGTGGACGAACTAACCAGGGAAATCTTTGTGCAGATCGACAGCCTGAAGAATTACGGCTTTCCGGAAAAATATCTGGAAAAGGTCAAAAAGATGGGGCAGCGTGAGTTCGAAACTAATTTAAAGAAAAACAGTTTCTGGCTCCATGGACTAAATCGGGTTTATTATAACCACGAAGATATTTATGAAATCATGCACGCCAACGATCGGCTGCAGCAACTGACCATGCAGGATATTCAGAATGCGGCCAAGGAATTCCTGAATAATAAAAATTACGTGCAGGTGGTTTTACTACCGGAGAAATAGTCCTATCTTTGAAAACAAACAACCCCGTCAGGCAGGCGGGGTTGTTTTATGATTTTTTTGGGAACTCTTTCTTTAAAAAATAACTCTGCCGGGGTGTGTTTTATTTTAGGCAAAAAAGTAAAATACATTAAGGTGACTTTCGGGAACTCTCCTCAGGAATCAAGTTTTAGTCATTCCAAACGGCAAAAAAAACGAGAATCCGAAGGATTGGTTATTAGAAGTTTTTTTGTTTTGCCTAAACTTTTTTCTGCGCTTGACGTTTTTTCCTGAGAGGTATTAATTATATTTCACTCCTACGGAGTTTCATAAAACATGAGAAACATTTTGGCTATAAATATAACACTTCTTACGGAGTTGCTATATTGTCTATCACTTGAATAAAGCATCGGCAATTTCAGGCATGTGTATTTCCCGCACGACCAAATCCCTTGGTATTTTAGTTCAGTAATTACAGTGCATTCGCTCATTTTTTTAAAAAGAACAAATTACAACCCGCACAAATCCCGTTAGGGATGATATGTTTATAAAAAAATTCCTTCCACATAAATCCAAAACTCCGTAGGAGTGACATATCGAAATATTTCTTGAACAAAGCATAATCAGGTTTGAACGCGTACAGCTCACATGCAGCCAATTCCCTTAGGGATTTTGGTTCAATAATTACAATGCATTCGCTCATTTTTTTAGAAAGAACAAATTACAACCTACAAAACTCCGTTTGGGGAAATATGTTTATAGAAATTTCAAACACAAAAATTCCAAAACTCTATGGTAACGCAAATCAGAATTTTTTTATGAATCAAATAAATATTTTTCATCATACTTAACATGAAATTTTTCCAGCATCTCCAGATATTCCTCTTTAAAAGTCCTCTTCGAATGATGTAGCTCCTGATTTTGAATATATTTCACAACCGCATCGATTTGGGAATATCCATAAGAAAACGCTCCAAAACCCTCTTGCCAATGGAATTTCCCTTTGCACCATCTCTTTTTATTAATAAACAACGATGAATTGTTCTTTATGTCACGGACAAGATCGGAAAGAGCGATGCTCGGCTTCATGCCTATAAAGATATGCAGATGGTCGGGCATCCCGTTAATTGCAATAAGTTTTTGCTGCTTATTACGAATAATTCCGGTAATGTATTTATACAACTCTTCTTTATGATCCTTAGAAATAAGATTTTGTCGTCCTTGGACTGCAAATACGATATGAATATAGATTTGGGTATATGTGTTTGCCATTGTTTATCTCCATGTAACATTTACATGTCACTCCTACGGAGTTTTATAAAAAATGAGATAGATTTTGGCTATAAATATAGCACTCCTAACGGAGTTGATGTTTTGTCTATCACCTATCACCTGAATAAAGCATAGCAATTTCAGGCATGTGTATTTCCTGCACGGCCAAATCCCTTGGTATTTTAGTTCAGTAATTACAGTGCATTCTATCATTTTTATAAAGAACAAATTGCAACCCGCAAAATCCCGTTAGGGATGACATTTTTATAGAATTTTCAAACACAAATAATATAAAACTCCGTAGGAGTGGTATAGCGAAATATTCCTTTTCAATTCCATTCCATTTGCCGTTTTGACCTTGAAAAAAATCCATCCAACTCTTCCTTCAGGAGTTTAAATGAAATATGTCTAACTATTCGATCACAAATATAACACTCTAAACCAGGGGTTACAATCATTCTTTGAATTACGTGTTCTAACACAGCACTTTCTAAATTCATTATTCAACAACACGCCTATACAATTGGTTAATTTTAAGAAACATGGTATTACACCTCCTCCCCACTGGAAATCGTCCGTTGTTTTCCCTAATTTAGTTCTTTAATAAAACGAGAACTTTATGCGCTTTAAGGAACCGTTAATCGAAGGAAAACTTATTCGGCGTTACAAACGCTTTATTGCGGATGTGGAAATGCCGGACGGAAGCATCATTCAGGCGCACTGTCCCAACTCAGGCAGTATGCGCTCTTGCCTGGGTGAACGCTGGCCTGTCATGCTCAGCGACAGCCACAATCCAAAACGTAAACTGCGTTACACGTGGGAGATGGTGCACAACGGTATATGCTGGATCGGGATCAACACCCATTTGGCTAATAAAATCGCCGCGGAGGGCATCAAACAGGGGCTCATTCCCGAGCTGGACGGATATTCGGAACTGCGCACGGAGGTTAAATACGGACAAAATTCCCGGGTTGACCTTCTGCTGCAAGAAGATGATCAAAAATGTTTTGTGGAAGTAAAGAATGTCACACTGGTGGAAGAGGACGGGTATTACAAATTTCCCGACGCCGTGACCACACGCGGCAGAAAACATCTCACCGAACTGTCGGAAATGGTGCGCCAAGGTCACCGGGCCGTGATGCTGTTTATGATCCAGCGTACGGACGGCACCGTGTTCCGGCCTGCAGCGGAAATTGATCCCCGGTACGCGGAGGGTTTGATCCAGGCCTACCGCAGAGGTGTGGAGATTCTTCCTTATCTGGTAAAGGTCTCCCCGGAACAAATTGAGGTGTTACATAAAATCGATTTCGTATTGGATTAAATGATGAAGCCGCGCGTCAATCTCACAGAACAATTTCAGAAAATCAGGCAGAATCTGCATTTTGTGCTGGTGGAACCGGAATCACCCGGCAATGTGGGCAGTACGGCCCGGGCCCTAAAGACCATGGGATTCGAAAAACTGGTTCTAGTGAATCCGTGCGATATCGACAACGACGAAGCCAAAATGATGGCCCATCGCTCCTGGGATATCGTCCGCCGGGCGCAAATCGTACCGGATTTCCGGCAGGCTATCGGCTCCATGCGTCTGGTGGTGGGCACGACCATGCGCAAGCGGCATTTTAAATTCCCTTTTTTTACGCCGGAAGAAACGGCCGACCGGCTGTTGCGCGTCGCCCTTGAACATCCCGTTGCCATCGTGTTCGGCCGGGAGCACAGCGGCCTGACCAACGAGGAACTGCTGCAATGCCAGCTGCATTCCACCATCACTACGGCCACACAAAATCCGGCCTTAAATCTTTCCCAGGCGGTGATGATTTACGCTTACACCTTTTTCCTGCATATGAATCAGGTTTCCGCTTCTTACGAATATAACCTGGCCTCGCAATACGAACTGGAAAAATTCTATCAGCATTTAATGGACGCACTGAATCTGGTGCATTTTGTGCCCCGGGACGGTATAGATAACTTCATCACCCGCATTCGGCGCCTGATCGGGCGCAGCATGGCCGAACAGAGAGACGTTCGTCTGTTGCACAAATTATTGCAAATTTTTGAAACCAGAATTCACGATCTGGAAAAGAAAATTGACGGAGAAGAAAAGAGAGAAATATATTAAACTATGGCAGAAAAAAATGACTCAATTCACCTGAAAAAAAAAAGCGTCTGCCGGGAACTAAATAAACCAGTTTCCATTTAAATGAATTAATGTCCATGGGCATTTAAACAAAACCGGAAACTGCGGAACAACAGAAATCTTTTAATGGAAAAACAACGCCGAAAAATATTACTTTTTGCCTTTTTGCTTAGCCTGCTATTCCATGCCATACTATTGGAGCTGATTAACCAAAAGCACTGGCTGGTTGTTAATCTTGACAGTGAGCAAAAAAATCAACCACAGGAAGTAACCATCGTTTTCCCAGAAAACAAGCCGAAGCCTGCACAAAAACCCAGAGAAGTGGTGCAAAACCGCAATTTCAACAACGAAAAGCCCGACGATACGTCCCTATTGTCCGATCAGAACTCCAGAGCTAAAAACCCAACCTTTAGCGGTAAAAAAGGCGACATGCCACGCAGCGCGGGCAATACGCCGTTGGCCAATTTATCACCCCAGGCCTCAAAGGAATTTAAACAGCCCATGCGTCAAAAGCGGTTCAGCGCTCAGGCATTGCGGGGAGAAAGCTCCCAAACGCCACGTACCGCTTCTTTGTTCGAACCGGCCAGGCAAACGTCATCCAAGTTTTCTCGCGGCAGTAACAACTGGATGGACCAAAAAAAATTCTCTGTGGAAGAACTGGGCGCGCTGACCCTGAGCACCTACCAGTGGAACTGGGCGCCTTATGTGAACGCCATGCGTGACAAGCTGATGCACGTGTGGATCGCCCCCCCGGCCTATTACCAGCTGGGGTTGATTACCGGCTACACCGTGATCCGCTATACCGTTGACCGCAACGGAAAGCTTGTCGATTACGAAGTTTTAAAACATGCAGGACACGCCTCGCTGAAACAATCCAGCGTCCAGGCTATAGAATCCCTTTTTCCTTTTAATCCCCTTCCGGATGATTTTCCGGAAGAAACTTTAACCATTATTGCCAAACTGATTTACCCCGATGTAAGAAACAGGAGATGATCTATGTTAGAACTTTTTCAACGCGGCGGAATTATGATGTACCCGCTGGCTCTTTCTTCACTGATTGCGGTGGCTTTTATGATTGAACGTGCCTTAGCTTTACGCAAGAAAAAAATTCTGGTACCGGAAATTATTTCGGTGGTGCACAATTTCAGCACTCTGAACGATCTGAATATGGCCAAAAATGTATGCGCCAAACATAAAGGACCACTGGCTAATGTGCTTCAGATCAGTTTGGATAATTACGAACTGCCCCATTCGGAATTACGCGAAATACTTGAGGATCATGGCAGGCAGGAAGTGCGCGTTCTGGAAAAGGGGTTGATCGTACTGGAGACCATAGCGGCCATCGCCCCGTTGATGGGTCTGTTGGGCACGGTTCTGGGTATGATTCATGTATTCGCGGTGATTAAGGATCAGGGAATCGGCCAGACAGCGGCCCTTTCCGGCGGTATTTCGGAAGCGCTGTTAACTACGGTGACTGGCCTGTTCATCGCCATTCCGGTGTTGATCGCCTATTATTATTTCAGCCAGAAAGCAGAGAGCTTACTTTTGGATATTGAGAATTGCACCAATACGCTGGTAGCCAAAATTCTGCGGTTGAAACAATCGAAAAGCAACGGGAGTTAAATCGTGCGTCTATCATCCAAGAAAAAGAATAAGGTGAAACTGGACATCACCTCTCTGGTGGATGTTTTATTTATCCTGATTATTTTTTTCAGCGTCAGTTCCACCTTTCTGGAACAACCCGGCATCGAATTGGATTTGCCGCAGGCCAAAACGGCCGAAGGGCATACCATTCAAAAGATCATCATTTATGTGGATAAAGAAAAGAATGTCTTTTTGAACGAACAGATCGTCAGCCTGAACAATCTGGCGACCGAAGTGGCGCAACTGGCCAAACTTCAAAAGGACCAAGGCATTACCTTAAAAGCAGACGAAGAAGTCCCCCACGGATTGATCATAAAAATCATGGACATGCTGCGCGAAAAAGGGATTTACAAGATGGTGGTTTCCACCACCAAGGCGGGGGAATAAGGGAAAAATTTTTCCTATGGTTAAAAGATAGGGCGAATCCGGGATTCGCCCTACACTTCAGTTATATGATGTTTTAAAAATAGATGGCAATTGTCAAGGCCCCGCCGGTGGTAAATCCAAAAAAATTAGTTGATGCATTCTCCGTTTCGTCCTCTATGGGATATCGGGGGTCTATACCCTGAATTAATGAATAGGTTACCGTTCGTGTTCCACCGGAATTATAATCGTAGCATAAATGATACTCGGCCGATAGACTAAAATTTTTGGTTATAAAATATTCTACCCCTCCGATACCAAAGATTCCAAAGGAATAAACACCGCTTATTTTCTCTGTAACTTTAATAATATTACCTGTTGAATTTTTGTACCATTTCATTGGTGCAAAATTTTCTGAAGAAGACAAGGAGAAGGTCATACCTGCTCCAACGTACGGACTTACTCTTGTCAATTTAAAATGCCATTCGAATCCGGCGCTTAATCCAAAATCGAATTTGGAATATTCGCCATCCAATCCCACTTGATCCGTATCCGGGTTGGCGGGTGTGGTTTTGGATATGGAGTTCAGCTGCATACCAACCACGATGGCGGCGTTATCCGATAAGTAATATTTCCCTCCAATCCCACCGTTAAATGTATCAGCGTTCAAATTATCCAGACCAGAAAATGAAAATAGAACAGCACTTGATCCCATCCCTGCAAATTTTTCCTCTTTCTGTTGTTGGCCAAAGACAAAAACAACCATTAAAAAAATCACTGCAATTATACTAAATAAACGACGCATATTCCCTCCCGGATAAATTTATTTAATAATTCCCCAAGAATTACTCAGTAATCGGTTTTTTAGTTTGTTCGTATAAACAACTTCTGCGCAATTTAGCTTTCCCAAGCTGGCATAATAAACATCACCTCCCCTGGAGGTAGCCCTGATAACTTTGCACATTATCTCCCGCCGATCCTAAACTGGTTGGCGCCAACCAGGACATCATCAAATAACCGCTAAACACCATTACGCCCCCAACAACCATGGTCCCTATGGCAGCGCCTTCATTTTCGATCAGCAACCCGCTAATCAATACAATCCCGAAACCACTCACAATCAGGCCAAAACCGGTTTTCCAACGGTCTTCATATTTTTTTAAATTGGTGCCACATTCATTTAAATAGAATTTTTCCCTTGCCGAAATCATTTGTTTGGAATAATCCTGAAAATACTCACCGGCTTTACCTATTTTTCCGACTGCTATATAATTAAAAATAACCGAGCTTAACAACAAGCCGGCTCCTGTAAAAAACTGGCTTGTACCTTCGTCTATGTTCTCATCGTCAAGGTTTGAAGCCGCATTGGCCATAATAATGCTACCGAGAATATTAAGTCCGTTGCCAATATATCGTAACGTGCGGTAACTCTGCAAATATCCCCCGGCCTGAACTAATTTAAATCCGTATTCATCGGAAATGCCGTCTCCAATACTCCTTAAACGAGATCCAGCTTTTCCTATCCGGTAATCGGCCATAACAGAAGAAGCAAATGCGCCAAGACTCAACGTATAACCCAGCGCTGTTGGTTTTCTTTCTTCTTTTACTTCCGCATAATATCCATTGCTTTCTATGGTGGTTTCTTTCTTATAACCGATAAAGGGATTTAATAGACTCAATCCACTCGAGACCAGCATAAAATATTGGGCCCACTTTAGGTCACTGCCAGTTCTATTTAATTCGGTTAACATAGCCTGTTTAATTGGCGTTTTTCGAACATGAAATGCGCTCTTTTGTTGTCCTTGGGATAAACTATCCCTCACCATTTGAGCCTGCGTATTTTGCGCAAATACAAATAAACAAATAATACACAGCAACATCACGTTTGCAAACGTAATCCTTCTGTTTGTTTTCATACCCTGTTCCTTTCCTGTGATTTGTATTAAGTCCCCCGATGATTTTCCGTACCCTTTTATAAAACCGGTTTCGGTTTTGCCCTTTTGAATGGCTTTGTTACCGAATCAACAACATCTTTTTTACCTTTACAAAGCCGCGCGCCTTCATTCGTAAATAATAAACACCCGAAGCCAATCGTTCCCCGTTAAAAATAGCCTGGTGAACACCAGCCGGAAAATTTTGGTCTGTCACGATCTTTACTAACTGGCCGGCCTCGTTAAAGACTTCGATTTTCACATGATCGTATTTTGGAATTCCAAACCGAATTCTTGTAGTCGGATTATTTTGAAAGGAAAGCCTCTTGCCAAAAGGGTTAGGGTAGTTTTGGCTTAAAAAATACTCTTTGGGAATGTTCTTCCCTTCCACTATGGCCGTGATATTGCCCGAAACATATGGCTGTGATTTATTGCCGGAATAATCCACGCTGTAGATACGGTAAACATTCTCATCCTCCGGATGTTCGTCCCGGAACCGCGGCTCCGAAGCGTAACCAAGAAACGTACCATTTCTGTATACTTCGAAATACTGAAAATCAGTGTCGGGACACTCATCCCAATTCAACGTAATGTCGGTACTGGATTGTGCAATGGTCACATTAGACGGAACCCCGGGCGGTAAATTATCCAACGAATATCCGGAATCCACAGGAGACGTATAAAAAGGTTCCTGATACCAACCGACATAATCCAGGTGTGCAATGATCTTAAAATAACTCCAAAACTGACCGGCAGTTTTAGTGGAATCGCCCAAAGTGGGTGCCAAAAAAGTATATTCGTTAAAAGAACAGATAGCCGGCAAACTGCCTACGGAAAACCAGTTTCCCTGCTTGTCCTTCGACCAGATTCCATATTGGGTTATGTTCCTGTCCGCATCATAAAAACTTGGCCGAAAGGTAATAAACACTTTTCCGCCCTGATCTTCGGGAACATCTTGTATGTTTACGATACGGGGATACTTATTTAAGGCCACGAGAATGTAGCTCTGCTCAGCGCTTCCGTGTTCATTTTCCGCCCGGATGGTTACTTCGAAATTTCCGGCTTTGGGAATTGAATACCAATACACTCTGCCGATACTGTTGATATATAATCCGTCCGGGCCATCCACAACCGAATACGTTGTAACTGAATCTCCCAGAGCAAAAATAAGTTGATAAAAACTGTAATAGGCTTGCGCCGGTCGGTCATCGATGGGCGGCAAAAACGGAATGGTGTTTTCATAACCGTAGTAATAACGCGCTTCTTCTTTCCATTCGGTATCGATACCGTCAAAATAATGGAGCCCTTGCAATTCTCCAAAATCATAATAGGTATAAAGATACTTGTAGCTGTTTGCCCAGTGGTCGCCCAGATAATAT
>CAZJNP010000019.1:0-15682 GCA_964547355.1 uncultured Calditrichaceae bacterium | reverse complement strand
CCACGCAACGTGTCCTCAATGTTCAATCCTCCCTGCCGCCGAACGGATTATTTTTTCTTTGGGCCTGGAACAGGCCACTATGGATGCCATCGCTGAGGAAGCGGAACTCAGTAAAGCCACGCTTTATCTTTATTTCAAAAGCAAAATCGACCTGTATTTTGCCATTTTCCTGCGGGGGCAGCAGAAACTGTTTAAACTGATCGACGAACGCATGAAAGATCTTACGTCTCCCCGCGACAAAATCAAGGCATTTCTGCAAGCGGTGGTTTTCTTTCAGGACATGTACCCTGATTACTTTAACGCCTTTTACTATTTCCTCACCCATCGTATGGAAGTGAGTAAAAACAGCGAAGAACTTCAAACCAGCCGCGAATTGGACGATCTTTACATGACCAAATGGATGGAGCTGGTGGATAATGGAAAAAAGGAAGGTCTCATTCGGAAGGACTTAAACGCCCAGGCCACTGCCCTGCTCATCTGGATGCAATTGGTGGGTTTTTTAAAGATTTATTCGATCATCCATCAGGATTTGCAGGAAAAATTTAGCGCGAACCGTGAAGAACTGTTAGAAGAGTATTATCATTTGTTGTTTGAAGGCATTTTCAAAAAATAAAAATCAAACAAAAAGATTTTCAATTCAAATAAAGGATTCCGATTTATGCTAAATTCCAAAATCTTTGTACTGATAACGGCAGGGATGATATTTTACCTGTCTTTTGGTTGTTCATCTCAGGAAACCGAAACACAGAATATGGAGCAGCTCTATCAGCAAAACGGTGTGCCGGTAAAAGTGCAGGTGATCAAACCACAGCGCTTTCAGACCCAACTTTTTTATAACGCGGCGCTGACCGGCCTCCTGGAATCATCGGCGCATGCCAGCTTCGGCGGTCGGATTGAGAAAATCTACTTTAAGGTCGGCGATTACGTTAAAAAAGACCAGGTGGTCATGACCTTCCCGATAGAAACGCCGGCCGCTCAATATTATCAAGCCAAAGCCGCCTATGACAACGCGCAGAAAAGCTTGCAGCGAATTGAGAAACTTTACGCCAAAGGAGGGGTTTCGCAGCAGACCTACGATAACGTGCGCGCTCAGTTCGATGTGGCAAAAGCCAACTGGGACGCCGTTCGTCGCATGGTGGAAGTAAAAGCCCCCATTAGCGGCACCATTACCCGCATGGACGTCTCCGCTTCGGACAATGTCAAGCACAAGGCGGAATTATTCACCGTTTCCCAGACCGATCGTTTAAAAGCCAAAATTTGGGTCGCGGAAAGCGAAATTCGCGACATCCGGCCGGGTCTGCCTGCGGAGGCCGAATGGCAGGGCAAGCGCATACAGGGGCAGGTCAAGCAGGTGGATATGTCCATCACTCTCATACATCAGGCCTTCGGCGCGGTGATTGAATTCGACAATTCGGATAACACCATTCGTTGCGGCGCCACCGCGGAAATCAGAATTACCAATTACGAAAACCCCAACGCCCTTGTGGTGCCGGTGAAAACGCTCATCAAAAAAGACGATCAAACTTACGTGTTTGTCGTCCGCAAGGGCGTGGCCAGGCTGCGGGCGGTGAAACCAAGTCGTTCGTTTGGCTTAAATACCGAAATCCTTTCCGGGCTTCAACCAAACGACACGTTAATTACCGAAGGCCAATTACTTTTGGAAGACGGTCGCAAAATCAAGATCATCCAGTGAGGGCAACCAAATGTTTCTTTCCAGCTTATCCATAAAAAGGCCGATTCTTGTCAGTATGGGCTTAATCGTTTTCCTGATTTTCGGCGGTCTGGCATATTTTACGCTCACACTGAACTTAATGCCGGATGTGGAAATCGGTTATGTTACGGTGCAAACCATTTACCCGGGTGCCGGGCCCAAAGAAATTGAATCCCAGGTAACAAAAAAAATAGAAGACGCCGTCGCCACCATCAGTAAAATCGACGAAATGCGCTCATTTTCGATGGAAGGCGTGTCGTTTGTCATCATCAAATTTGATCTTGGAAAAAACGCCGACATCGCCAACCAGGAAGTCAAAGACAAGGTCAATGCCATTCTGAGCCAGTTACCGCGTGACACAAAACTGCCGGTGGTACAAAAATTTGACATCAGCGCTAAACCGATCATCGATGTTCTGCTGGACGGGCCCTACGATTTAAAAGTTTTGCATGAACTCGCGGAAAAAAAGGTACGCGACCGGCTGTCCCAAATCGAAGGCGTGGGACGAGTGAATCTTTCCGGCGGTCAGGCCAGAGAAATCCAGGTGGAGCTGGAAAATCGAACGGTGTTTCAGAACATCATTTCGCTGCAGCAATTGGGACAGATTTTAGCCGCCCAGAATCTGAATATTCCCGGTGGACATTTTACAGAGGGCGACCAGGAATACAGCATTCGCACCAAAGGTGAATTTACCACCGTAGAGGAGTTGAAAAAGCTCAAAATTCCCACATTTTTCGGTCCCAAAGAACTGGGCAAAATCGCTTCTGTTAAGGACGCCTCTGCGGAAGTGCGCCAGCGTACCACGTATTTCAACAATCTGGATAAAAAACGCCACGACAACGTGGTGCTGCTCAGTTTGATTAAAAGCTCGGATGGCAACACGGTAAAAATGGCCGATGAGGTACAGAAGGTGCTTCCGGTAATTGAAAAAGAACTGCCCGCCGGATGCCATCTCCGTACGGTGATGGACAAATCCATCTTCATTCGAAGCGCCGTCTCCGACACACTGGGCAATATTTTGCTCGGTGTCCTGCTGACCGGCTTGGTGCTGCTCTTTTTCCTGCACGATTTACGTTCGACCATCATCGTTGCCACGGCCATGCCCTATTCCATCATCTCAACCTTCCTTTTTCTTCAGCTTTCGGATTTTTCGCTGAATATCATGACCCTGATGGGGCTGTCCACAGCCGTGGGTATTCTGGTTACCAATTCTGTGGTGGTGATCGAAAACATCTTCCGGCATAAGGAAATGGGTCACAGCCGTAAGGAGGCGTCCGATCGCGGCACTTCGGAAATTGCCTTAGCCGTGATCGCCTCTACCCTCACCAATCTGGTCGTGTTTCTGCCCATCGCTTCCATGACCAGCCTGGTGGGTCAGTTCTTTAAGGAATTCGCCCTGACTGTAACGTACGCCACCATCTTTTCGCTGATCGCTTCCTTTACGGTCACACCCATGCTGGCTTCGCTGATTTTGCCTGATAAAGACGTCAAAAAGCATCCCATCGGACAGCGTTTAGAATCCTGGTTTCATTCCTGGGAAAACACCTACCAGCGCTGGATCAAAAGCATGCTGCAATCCAAAAAACGCAGCCTGGCAGTGGTGCTTGGTTCCGTGCTTCTGTTCATCCTGAGCCTTTTTGTGGCAAAACAGGTGGGCTTCGAATTTATGCCGCTGCTGGATGAAGGCGATATTAACATCGAAGTGGAACTGCCCCAGGGTTACAATATTGACCAAACCGCCAGGCTTGTAAACGCCATTGAAGACCGCATTACCCGGCACCGGGAGGTAAAACAGGTATTGACGACTTTAGGCTCCATTTCCGAGCTGGATGTAGCCACTAACCTGGCCATCATGCGCGTCAAATTAGTGGATGCCGCGCAGAGAACCCTTTCCAGCAATCAGATGTCCAACCGTTTTATCAAGGAATTGTCAGACATTCCCAACGCGCTGATTCGCGTGTCGCCTGTATCGTCCATCGGTTCCGGACAGGCGCCCATCCAATTCTATCTGATGGGACAGGACGTGGATGTTCTGGAGCGGATCAAAGCGCAGATTGTGGCGAAAATTAAAAATATCCCCGGTCTTGAAAACCTGAACACCAGTTCCAGAGCCGGTAAACCGGAAATCACCATTCTGCCCGACCGGCGCAAGCTGACCGATGCCGGACTAACAGTATTCGATCTGGCCATGACGGTGCGCGCCGCTGTGGAAGGTCTTGTCACTACCCGCTATCGGGAAGCCGGTAATGAATACGACATCCGTCTGAAGCTGAAAAACGGCTCGATCAACTCCGCGCAAAAACTGGAAGGATTAACCGTGGTTTCGCCGAAAGGACGGTTCCGGATCGGTCAATTGGCGCAGATTAGTCTCACCGAGGGATACAGCAAAATCCTGCATATGGACAAATACAAATCCATTGAGTTCAGCGCATATAACGGCCCAGGTCATCCGCTGGGTGACATAGTCAACGAGATCAACGCCCGCACTGCTGAAATAACCATGCCGCCGGGATATAAAATCAGTTGGGGCGGCAGCGCCAGAATGATGAGCGAAACCGCCGCAGATATGCTGCGTACTTTCATCATCGCCTTTGTGCTTACTTATATGCTTTTGGCCGCCATTCTGGAAAGTCTGACCCAGCCTTTGCTGATCCTGGGCACGGTACCGCTTGCCCTGATCGGCGTGTTCATTGCGTTGATCGCCACCGGTCAGACCATGAATACTATTTCCATGATGGCCATCGTGATGTTATTGGGCATTGTGGTAAACAATGCCATTCTTTTGCTGGACTACGCCAACATTCTGCGGCGCCGCGGGCTAAGCGTGTACGACGCGCTGGTAGAAGCCTGTCCCACCAAGCTTAAACCAATCATCATGGCTACGGTGGCTATCATTTTGGGTATGGCGCCCATGGCGCTGGGCATCGGTGAAGCAGGTGTTGAGTTTCGTCAGCCGATGGGCATTGTAAGCATCGGAGGTCTGGTGGTTTCCGGAGTAATGACTTTGTTTGTGATTCCGGCCCTGTACCACCTAACCACCAAGGAGCAAAAACAGCAAACATCAGACGCAACGAACGCAGTGAAGGGATAGCGTATATCCGCAGAAATTAAACTGGAGACGTAAAGCATGAAGCATTTGGTCTATTTTATACAGATTTTTTTGGCCGCGGCTCTGTTACAAGCTCAGCCGTACGATCTTGATTCGTTCCTTTCGCTGGTCAAACAAAATAATAAGGATTTGAAGCTGGCCCAAAAAGAGCTGGAAATGGCCAAGGCCGTTAAAAAGGAAGCCTGGGCCACGGCCTTGCCTAAAGTCATGGCCATGGGCGATTACAAACGTAACCTGCTGGAAAATTATTTGTATGTAGATTTCCCGGACTTCAAAACCGGCCAGTTGGTAAAACAGAAATTCAAAATTTCCAGAAACAACGAATTCCGTTTTAACACCGTGCTGCAACAGACCCTGTTCAGCTTTAAAGTGGGCGATGCGCTGAGAGCCGCCGGTCAATATGCGGGATTAACCGCCGAAGCCTACCGCGCCAGCTATCAGGGCGTAACCACAGCGGCAAAAAAACTCTTTTACCAGGCATTGCTACTGAAAAAAGTCCTGGATATTACCGAAACGGCCGAGCAAAACGCTCATGAAAACTATCTGCACGTAAAAGAAAAATACGAACAGGGTTTGGTGTCGGAATTGGAATATCTGCAAGCGGAAGTACGCTGGCGTAATGAAATACCCAAAGTGACTGAAGCGCGCAAAAACTATGATATCCTGATCGCAAATTTAAAGGATTTTGCAGGCATTCCGCAGGATCAGGAGCTGGTATTACAGGGCAGCCTGGAAAGCTACCCACCCAAACCACGCCCGGTTCAAACGGACTCCATCCTGAACCGACGCCCGGATTTTAAGGCGTTGTTGTGGGAAAAACGCTTGCGCCAAACCAACGTCAGCAGTCAACTAGCCGGATACCTCCCCACCCTTGACGGTAGTTTTATTTTTGCTTACTCGTCACAGTCTGACGCCTGGAAATTTGAAAATGAGAACAAAAATTTTATTTTGGGTCTTACCCTGAACATTCCCATTTACACAGGCGGTTACACCGGCGCCCAGGTACAAAAGGCCAAAATCGAACTGTCCAAAACGGAAATCCGCATCGAAAAAACCAAAGAAAAAATCAGCAATGATTTAAAAAGCCTTTATCTCAGGATCGACGAGGCCCAGCAAAGAATCTCTTCGGCACAGGCCGCCCTGCAGACGGCTCAAAAAGCTTTTGAAATCGCGCAAACCAGCGCAGATAACGGCGTGATTACCCAGTTGGATTTGAAGCAAACGCGCCTGTTTCTGGATCAGGCCAGGTTGAATTACTACTTAGCCATTTATGATTATCTGGCGGCCTACTTCGACTGGCAACAGGCAACCGGGGAATCGGATTAATACATTTTGGGATTCCTACAGAAATAGCTCCCGCGCCAATCCTGTGCTGATAATCTGGGATTTAGTAATGTAATGGCTACCATACGTTTTAACGTTTTTGATGATCAATATTAGACTTGGTTAATCCGCGATTTAAACCATAGATTAACCAAACTTAAAGTAATCCATGAAACCGCATCATTGATTTCTGTAAGATGCAGAATGATTTCTCCTATTTTTAGAGAAATATTTGTTTTTTCCTTGTTTTTGCCCCGTCTCTTTTTCATATTTATTGCAAGAAACGTCTAACAGTGTACCGATATTATGCCTTCACTAAAAAAACTTATTTTGTTTACAACCGCTTTGATTGCTTTTTTGCCAGGATTGCATGTAATAGCGGCATCTACCGATACCTTAGCGCTGGCCTTTGTGGATCAGCGCCTGTATTTGCTTTTGCAAGACGAAATCGACAACTACATTCAGAAGGCCAGCCAACGTCGGAATTTCTCCATTAAACTGGATCACGATAAACAGTTGGATGATTATGGCTACACCCAGATACGCTCGCTGATCGACGAGTATCTGGCGCGGTATCCCGATCTGGAAGGCATTCTGATTATCGGCAATATCAAACTGCCTTCGTTTTACAAAGCCCGCGCCGACATCCTGCAGGTGCGTCTGTACCCGGCCTATTTTGAAGACGGAGACCTGTCCTTAGACCGCTGTTATCAAAACGGCGCGATCGATCCCTACTGCGAAGACGGCAGCTCCGGTTATTGTCAGGTCATTTATGAAGACGGTTACGCCGTTCCCGAGCACGATTTTGACGAAATTGAGAATTTCCCCACCTCACCGGATATCTGGACTTCCTACATACCGGTTGGCGCTCAGGAGGACAACACCTATTTCGATTTTGCCGATCAACTCCGTCCTTACTTCGAAAAAATCCTGAAATTCTACAATCAGGAATACGAACCTCAGGTGGGTATGTACATGGTTTCCAACGACATGTTCGGGGGTGACTACAATTTCTGGGAACTGTACGATGATGTGCAAAACGTGGACTTTTATGCCATGAATCCCAGCTATGACACCACCTGCATCGAAAGCGGACGCACGCCCTGCGAATGTTACCAGCGCGTGGCACTGGAATCCTACGCCAATTTCGATGAATTCTGGGCGGATTACACGTCGCGCTACTGGATGGGCGAAGGGTGGCAGGAGGATTCGATTTTCACCTCGCACATGGAAGCCAACAATTACGAGTTTGTTCTGGTAAATGTGCACGCCTGGGAGCAAGGATTATTATTAACCTCTGAACAGGCTTATAACCTGCAAAACGGCGGTATGATTCTATTTGGTTTCGGCTGCTCAGTGGCCGGATTTAAACAGCCCGGCTCCCCTTCCAACGTGGAGACTTCCACGTATCCTCTGGAAAACGTGCTGGTGAATTATATCTACGGAAACTCGAATTTCTTGGCCGCAGCCGGCGCACCGTTTAATCGCGGCCATTCCGGGCATTTTGAGAAAATGATCGACTTCATGAAAAACGACGGTGATTATCTGGGCAAAGCCCATTTACGCCGCATGCAATACCTGTACGAAAACGCCGGCGACTGGGTTAATCTAAAAGAGCAGTTAAACGAGATGCTGTTAGGCGATCCTTTTCTGGATGTGCGCACTAACGGTGTTTCTTTAATCAGCGGCTCTGAACCATATATGCCACAAACTATATCCCTCCGGCCCTACCCTAACCCTTTTAACAACGCGGCTATCATTACGTTTGACCTGCCGGAAAGAATGCGTTTGCGGCTGAGAGTGTTTGATCTTTCCGGCCGCCAGGTAGCCGTGCTGGCAAACACCATTAAAACGGCGGGCACCTACGGCGTGCCCTTTAACGCGGACAATCTGGCCTCTGGTGTTTATTTTATTCTTTTGGAAGCGCGGCCGATTTCTTCTCCGGGGATTCATTTTACACGCAGCCAAAAGATTATTTTGGTAAAATAATACGTTTTTACTTGGATAATTTTATAATAGCCATTGTTCCTTTGGAAGGAATAAAAACGTCGGGAAAAGTGTCGGAGAAAATTGTAGACCTCACGGAATCCAATCCTGATCAATAAACTTGAAAAAATTAACTGAATCTCGCTATCTTCAATCCCTCTATGCCGCTGACGATTGGTTCGTGTAATTCATGTAATTCGTGGACGTATCTTTATCATTCCCTGTGCGCCAGGACAAAAAGACGGCCTTTAGCGGTTAATTCTTTTCCGAATTGTGATTTATAACCCAAACTTCGCTAAACCATTTGTCTACATTGACGACAACATCGAAAGTTACATCAATCAGGAAGATGGTCATATGTCGAAAAGGAATGAGACGGACCGCATTTTGATCGTGGATGATAATCCGCTGAATCTGAAAATGCTGGATATTATTCTTCGTAATGAAAATTACAAAACGTTTAAAGCCGAAAACGGTTTTAAAGCGATGGAACTGGCGAAAAACGAAATGCCGGATTTGATCTTTCTCGATATCATGATGCCAGAGATCGACGGCTACGAAGTGTGCAGAAAATTAAAATCCGATCCTAAAACGGAAGAAATCCCGATTATTTTTCTTACGTCCAAAACGGACACGGAAGGCATCGTCAAAGGTTTTGAACTGGGCGCGGCCGATTACGTGACCAGGCCGTTTAATCGAGTGGAACTGTTAGCCCGTTTGCGCACCCACCTGGCACTTAAAAAGTCCAGAGACCGGGTCATTGAACTGGAAAGGAGAAATTCCATTCTGGCCATGATCACTACCACCAACCACGAAATCAATCAACCGCTGACTGTATTAAAAGGCAATCTATTCTTGCTAAAAGAATCCCTTCCGGCCGATAAACTGACACCGGATCAAAAAAAATATTTCAAAAAGCTTGAAACGGCCATAGAAAGAATTCAGGACATCCTGATTAAATACCGCAACGCGGAAAAGATTCGCTTTGAGCAGTACAGTTCCGATACTCAAATGGTGGTATTCGAGGAGCAGGATGAATCCGACGGTCAACCAAAAACTTAAACTTCGTACCCGGCCGCTTCGATCTGTTTTTTTACGTTTTCCACCCGGCTTTCATTATCAATTGTAAATTCCACCTTCCCTTCGTCCAGATCTACGTTAACAGCGGAAGTACCTTCAACCGCCTGAACGGCCTTTTCTACCGTTTTAGCGCAGTGCATACAGCTCATCCCTTTTACCGGCAAAACGATTTGCGGCATATCGAATCCCCTCGTTTTTTTCTGTTTGAATATTTTTGTTCGTAAATAGTACCAGATCACCATGGCTCCAAAGATGACCGTTCCGGCCATGCGCAGCCAATAAGGAAGAATTTCGTGTTGATGATCCATGGTCATCACCGGCAATTGCAGCCAGGCCTCGGTTTGGTTCAATAAATAACCGAGCAACAAACTGACCGTAGCAATTGCAAACAGATAAATACCGGTTTCTTTTTTGCCAACAATTTTGACAACAGTACTCAAATTTACCGCATTTGTGGCCGGGCCGGTTAACAGAAAAACCAGCGCAGCACCCGGAGATAACCCTTTCATCATCAATGCGGCGGCTATGGGCGTGGAAGCCGAGGCACACACATAGATGGGAATTCCAATGGCCAGCATGACCAGCATGGAGACAAACGGCCCGCCCAGATAATGACTAAAAAAATTATCCGGCAATATCACGCCCACGGCGCCTGCAATCAGAATACCGATCAGCAGAGTGTTAATAATGGAACCGAGTAATTCGTATTCAATATACTGCGGCGCTTCTTTTAAACGCTCCCAAACCGTTCCGCCGTTGCTTATCAAGGATTCTTCAGACGTTTCTTTAGCGTTGTCCCGGCCTAAAAGATTGATTACTATGCCGGCAAACATGGCCGTTATGATGGAAGCGACAATACGGCCAACAGCAAAGACCCAGCCGATCAGTGAATAGGTCAAAAAGAAACTGTCCGCGCCAATTTGGGGCGTGGTGATTAAAAAGGAAATAACCGATCCTTTAGATGCCCCGCTTTTCCTCATGGACGCGGCCACGGGAACCACGCCGCAGGAACATAAGGGCAACGGAATGCCAAATAAGGTGGATTTAATCACCGATCCCAGACTGCTTCTGCCCAGTTGCTTCCTGACGATGGAATCCGGAAACAAAACATGCAGAATTCCGGCCACCAAAAATCCAAACAACAGATAAATGGCAATTTCCTGATAAAATTGCCACACTTCGTTTATAAATCGAAATAAAATTTCCATCTATATTGCATCGATCCTTCAAAAAAAGTTTTCCCTAAGATGGTCACTCCATTCGGTAACCGGTTAATTCACTTGTAAGAACACAACAAACAGTCAGAATTATTCCCGAAAATGAATCGTACACCTTTGAAAAACTCTTAAAAACTTTTACGATTACCGGTAGAGGAAATTAAGAATGATTCCCATCACTTCTTCTCGTTCTTTTTCAGAAGTAATCGCTTCAAACGGAAACCCGAACACGATATTTCGGTAATCACCGGAATAGGCAGTTGCCGCGGAAAAACCGTTTTCAGCGTATCGCAAGATGGTCTGCGAGCCGTTTATGGGATTGAACGCATCAGGAGCTTCCACCGTGTAGATGCGGGGATGGTATGAGGTATTAAAATGCAGGTTAGAAAATCCCAGCGAATCGTACAACGCCGGAACGACATCTCCAGTGCGCGCCGCGTGATCGGTCACCCAGAAAATACGCAAAATATCTTCGCCAAAACGCCGTTCCCAGGAACGCTCGTCTTTTCCGGCAAACAAATCCGTGGCCACATAGGCACCGGATACGAAAAATCGTCCGCCGTTTTGAGCAAACTTGCGCACAGCATAAGCCAGTTCCGCCGGGAAAGTTTTAAATTGTGGCTTGTTGACAGAATCTATGGCAGCATCCTGCCAATGGGTTTCTTTTTCTTCGCCTAAAATAATATCCGCAATTTTGTAATCGCTGAGATCGATCATTCCGGCCATAACGGCCTCATCACTGGTTGAAATAAACGAGCGGCCAGCAGCCCGGATAGCTTTTCCGTGCAGATAGGGAAAATCAAAGCTGTTGCCGGGAACAATTTTTGTTTCATAATCCGCATAGCTGGCACCGTGTCCGGGTGCGTCGTTCAACCGAAACGGTGCATCTTCGTCAAAATTGAACTGCATCCCGGTAAAAGTTAAATCATAGCGGTCCGGCACGCCGTTATCTTCCAGATGCAGGAAACCGCTGTGTCCGTTCCACTTAAATGATTGCGGCGGAGCCACCCGGTCAAAACCGTTCACAATCACCACCGGCGGAAAGCTGTTGTTCATTCTGCATACGGCCAGGATTTCGGAAGGGAAACTTTGCCCGCCCCGATTCACCGCATGAACTTTAAAACTGTAAATACGGCCGAATTTCAGTGGTTCTGTAATGAATTTGGTCTGTGTAACCAGTCGCCCCTGATCAAATCCCAAAGAATCGATGCGGGTGTAAACCATATATTGGTCTGCCATTGCCGAAGGTTCCAAGGGATCTTTCTGGGGTTTCCAACGCAAAACAGCCCGGCCTGAGGTATCCAGTTTCACGCAAAAATGAGTCACCGGTAAGGGTTGCACCACAAATTCCCGGTTGTATTGCGTGGCTAAAAAGCGCAGCATGCCCTTGTAAACGGCCCTGGATACTGTAAAGCGAAAGCGCGGATCCAGCGCGTAACGCATATCCCTGAAATTTTGATGCGATAGTAATTCCAGAATCATTCCGGGAACATTCGGGCGATACACTTCGCTGTATTGCGCTTCCAGAAGGGAGCGTCGCATCCATTCCCGGTTAAAAGTGGATCGGATGTCATTGACCACCTGCGTCTGCACCAGGTCGGCTAGATCACGGTTCGCCAAACGAGACACCGAATCCGGAAAAACCTTCTGCGTGTCGGCATCCACAACGCTGTAAATGGCCAGGGTGCCGATCACGGAATCTCCGTGTGCAATGCCGGCGTCGGTGTGAAAGGCAAAAGAGAGGTCTATCGGAATGCCCAGCCCTTTGACCTGCCGGTTTCCGTTCGGTCCGAATGGCGCTCCGCGCAGGTAATTGACAAATTCCGGGCGTCCCTGGTAGTCATCCTTGTAATCGCTCTCTCCGCCGTTTAAATCATACACCAGAGAATCCGGGTAGCCGGCATATTGCATGTAGTACCTGGCACCTTCCATAAATCTTGGCCGGCCGCTCACCTGTCCTTCCCGGGAAATAGTGCCCATGCCCCCGCCAAAACGCGCCGCGTCTGCTGTAACCTGTAATCCCGGCTGTGTGCTCTGATTGGTTAAAACCACGCTACCGGAATCAGGATGTAATCCTTTGAAAAACTTGAAGCGTCCCAAGTGTACCCAGGTGGAACCGCCGATCTGCTGATTAATTATGAACACGCTGCTCCCGCCGGCATGGTGTACAGTATAGCGGGCATCGGTAACGTTGGAATCCGAAGCGTGAAAAGAAATATACACCGCGTAAAATCCCGCTTCAGGAATGTCCGGTGCCCAGATGATTTTCGCCGAAGCCGTCGTATCGCTTATTGTCCATCGATAAGTACCCAATGAAAAGGGGTTTATACTGTCCGGATAAACACCCGGCCCCACGGCAAAGCCCACTCCAGCTCCCTTTTGCCATTGATGAAGAGCGTCCTTTGTTTGTTCGGAATACGCCTGCCCGGCACTGCCCCCGTCATTATCCACAATCACTTCATGCGTTTGTATGTCTCTCTCTCGGGGCAGAAAAACATTGGCACCGGCGTTTTCCAGCATGGGCACGAGATACGGCAAGACAAATGAGGTCGGCAGCAGATCTTCCACCGTTTCAAAGAGACGCGGCCGCTGCCATTCCCACCGCCCAAGACTCTTGTTAAAATACCAGCCATGGCTGTTCCACAGAGCGATATTCAGCCCCTGCAAACCTGCTCTGGCCTGCCAGGGACGCTCAGGACGCACCAGAGGTTCCGGACGTTCTACGGGTTTTGGCAGGCGTCTGGCATCATATGCCTTGCGGGAAGAGCGAAAATAATTGGGAATCAGTTCTTCTATGGGAACTTGCAGCGAACGCAGGATAATTCTGTATTTACGATATTTCCGGCCCAGTATCTCCTTAATCAAATGATATGATGCCCGGACATTTTCCTCGCGCAAGGCCGTGTATGAAAAGGCTTTGTTAAAATCTACCACAAGCAAGTTTTGCCGCTTATCGATGCGCAAACTATCGATTCTGGTACGCGGGGATAGTTTCAGAGGGCGTCCGGTCTTTTGTGCGAGAGAAATGAATTTCTCGAGCTTTTTATGAACCTTAATCTGCTCTTTAGTCATTCCACTGTAATCGTACAACGGTTTTTTTACCATTCGAGGCGCACAGCGGAAAAACAATAACAGGAATAAAATCAGAAGAAGACTACTTTTTTTCACCATCATTAATCGTTTCAACTTTTTTGTTTTTTCTGTTCAAAAAGATACAACCCCGTAATCAGTTGATTTTTTTCGCCGTCATGGACGGCAAACGTTCTGGGTCCGTAAATCGAAGCCATACCGAACTCACCGGCTTTGTTCAGGGCGTAAAAACTGACATTGAAATTTGGACGTCCGTCTTTCTTTTTAAGGGAAGGAATTTTTGCATGCCGCACGATGCGTTTCGCCGCTTCCAGGCATGCCGCGGCTGGTTTCATTCCCTGCCGCATCAATTCCACCACTAAAAAGCAGCTGAGATTTTTCAGATTTTCTTCACCGCGGCCGGTAGAACCGCAGGCGCCCACTTCGTTGTCCACATACAGCCCGGCGCCGATGATCGGACTGTCCCCTACTCTGCCGGGAATTTTAAAAGCTAAGCCGCTGGTGGTCGTCACACCGGAGATGTTTCCTTTCTGGTCGATGCCCATGCAAGTAATGGTGCCTGTGGTCTCAAAAAGCTTCTTGTAATTTTCCGGTATATCGGGGTTATCATCCGGAAACCAGTCGTCTTTCGGACTCAGCGTTTCCTTCCAGTGCAGCCAGATACGACGGGCTTCGTCTGTCAGCAATTCTTCTTCCTTAAATCCGTGGGCTTTGGCAAAACGCAGCGCGCCTTCTCCCACAATTAGTTCATGGTCGGTGCGTTCCATCACCAGACGGGCTACTTTGGACGGATTACGGATGTTTCTTAACGACGCCACCGAACCGGCATTATGAGTCGGGCCGTGCATCACACAGGAATCCAGCTCCACCACGCCTTCTTCATTCGGCAGGCCGCCCAGGCCGACCGTATGATCGCTCGGGTCATCTTCAATAATATTTACACCGGCGATTACTGCGTCCAGGGCATCCTCTCCCGCGCGCATCATCTGCATGGCCTTTTCCGTAGCACGTAATCCGTTGGCGCTGGAAATGGCCAATAATCTTCCTTTTGCCCTGCTCTTAGCCCAAGTGAAGGTAAGTGGAAGAAACGGCAAACCTGCGCTTAAGCCCAATGTTGTTTTGAAAAATGTTCTGCGCTTCACTAAAGCCCCCTTTCTAAATTACATTTGGGTCATTCGTGAGTATTTTACCAGATATAAAGATGAAACTTAGACTTCCCAGTCTTGAACTATCTTTTTATGATAAGTTTACAAAAAGCAAACAAAACAGAAAATCGTAAAACTCGATTTATGGTTTTCTTTTTTAATACCGCACATCTTAATTCAACCCCAAAAATCCCAGCTTCCTACCTTCCTCTTCCCACTGAAAGCAGTTCGGAAATGGATTGAATTAAGTGTTTAAACATACGTTCGTCCAGCGCCTGTTCCGCATCGCTGAGTGCGGTAGCTGGATTAAAATGCACCTCAACCATAATACCGTCCGCGCCCACTGCCACTGCCGCTCTGGAAACCGGTTCGATCAGGTTGCTTTTGCCGGTAGCATGGCTGGGATCCACGATCACCGGCAGATGCGTCATCTGTTTAAGCAAAGGAATGGCGCTGATGTCCAGCGTATTTCGTGTGGCGGTCTCAAAGGTGCGAATGCCGCGCTCGCAAAGAATGACATTTGGGTTGCCCTGCGCTAAAATGTATTCCGCAGACAGGAGCAGTTCCTTTACCGTAGCCATCATCCCTCGTTTAAGCAAAATGGGTTTGTTCAGCTTGCCCACTTCCTTAAGGAGGACAAAATTCTGCATATTCCGGGCGCCGATCTGCATGATATCGGCGTATTTAGCCACCAGGTCCACATCTTCCACTGCAAGGATTTCCGTGACCACCGGCATGTCGAACATTTCTCCGGCTTCCTTGAGCAAGCGCAGTCCTTCTTCGCCTAATCCCTGAAAACTGTATGGGCTGGTTCGCGGTTTAAAGGCGCCGCCCCTCAACAGGTGGGCCCCGTTTTCCGCTACAATCTTTGCCGATTCAATCATTTGGTGCCGGCCTTCCACACTGCATGGCCCGGCGATAATGGTAAAATTTCCTCCCCCGATGGAATGCCCCCCTACTTCCACGACGGTCGGTTCTGAACGGTATTCCAGACTGTACAGAGGACCGCTGCCTTTCTTAC
>CAZJNP010000018.1:0-16451 GCA_964547355.1 uncultured Calditrichaceae bacterium | reverse complement strand
TGTTATAGTGTTTTAAATGGATTAATGAAAAAGGATGGCATGAGGGGGTCAGATATTGGGCACTCTGAATAATTTATGTATAAAAACGGATTAAGTGGGGTGGGATAAGTGAGCGATTTTTTCAGTAGTAAAAATCAGTCGGTAGAAAATTATGTAATAGAAATCGGTGAAGTACGTTTGCTTACACCGGATGAGGAAATTGAATTAGCAAAGCGCATTAAGCAAAACGACCAAAAAGCGTTAAAAAAATTAGTTAGCGCCAATTTACGTTTTGTGGTTAGTGTGGCCAAATCGTACCAGAATTATGGTCTTTCGCTGGAAGATTTGATCAATGAAGGAAATCTGGGCTTGATGAAAGCCGCCTATCGATTTGACGAAACGCGCGGTTTTAAGTTCATTTCCTATGCTGTATGGTGGATCAAACAATCCATTTTGCAGGCCATCGCCGAGCAATCCCGTTTGGTGCGTCTGCCGTTAAACCGGGTCGGTACACTGACCAAGATCGGCAAAGTTTACAGTATGTTAGAGCAGGAATACGAACGCGAACCCACACCGGAAGAGATCGCCAACGTACTGGAAGTGGACAGCGGTGACATTACGGATACCATTAAAATGGCGACCCGGTCGGTTTCCATGGATTCTCCTCTGCAGAAAAACAGCGACAGCCGTTTGATCGATATCATTCAAAACCAGCAGGATCCCGAACCGGATGCGGAAGTGATGAATGAATCGCTAAAAGAGGAAGTAAATCATATATTATCCACATTAACGGCCAGGGAGGCAAGAATTCTGAAATTGTATTTCGGTCTGGACGGAGAAAAGCCCCATACGCTGGAAGAAATTGGCGTAAAATTCAAATTAACGCGCGAACGCGTGCGTCAGATTAAAGAAAAAGCGCTAAGAAGATTGCGTCATAGTTCCCGTAGTAAGGTGCTACGGTACTATTTAGGCTAAATTTTTAAATAAAAAAGACTTATTTTTGAAAACTCTGCTTGAATGCAGAGTTTTTTTTTTATATATTTTGCTTTAGATCACAATCTCGAACACGATAATAAAAGAGAAACACAAATCACGTTTAATCCGTTTCCAGCAGGGGCTAATTCATGAAAGACGAGTCACGCCTTATTTTTATCTCAAAAAACCAAAAGCAAATAAAAGAATTTAAAATTTCACGCACCAAACTGTTTTCTTTTATTAGCATTTTCTTAATCGTTTTTCTTGTCAGCGGGAAAATCGGTATCGACTTGCTGATTGATTTTAGCCATAATTCTAAAATCAAACGCTTGGAAAGAACCAACCATATGCTGCAATCGCGCTTATCTGAAATGCAGGATAAGATTAAGCAGTTAAATACAGAGCTTACAGAAATTGTTAAACAGGATGATCAATTACGCGTCGCTCTTGGACTGCCCACATTGAACAAAGATGTGCGTAAGGTCGGTATTGGTGGCGCGAAATATGATTACAAAGAGGCGGATGAAGTCTCCGGGTTTGACAATAATATTGAGGTCAGCAAACAATTAATGGAATTGTCCAAGCTGGATCGCGAAGTGAAACTGGAACTTAAGAGTTATCACGATTTGCTTTTGACTTTTCAGAAGAAACAGGATTCTTTAGCGTATCTTCCGGCATTGCGTCCCATACTAAAGGGGTTTGTCTCCAGTGGATTTGGCCGCCGTTTGCATCCCATCTATCACGTGTACCGGCATCATGAGGGGCTGGACATCAGCGCCAAGGTAGGGACGCCCATCTATGCCACGGCGGATGGTGTGGTTAAATATACGGGATATAACGGCGGGTACGGCAGAATGGTCATGATCGATCATAAATACGGATTTCAAACCCGATACGGCCATATGTCCAAGATACTCGTCCGTAAAGGACAAAAAGTACGGCGCGGAGAAAAAATTGGTGAAGTTGGTAATTCAGGTATTTCCACAGCACCACATTTGCATTACGAAGTACGCTTTAAGGGCAAAGCACTTAACCCGAGAATGTTCTATTTTGACGATATCGAATTAAACGAGCAGGTCGTAAGAAAATAGATTTTTATTTGTAAAAAATGAACCGCCGCTCCGGCGGTTTTTTTGTTTAAGGACGTATGAAGAAACTGCTAATTGTTGTTCTGACCCTTCTTTTCCAGTCCGGGCAGGTCTTTGCACAGGACTCTGTCGTTACCGTTTGTTTCGGGGGTGATGTCACGTTTGCCAATCATTTTCAGTGGCATGTGGGCAAGCGGTACGATTATCCGTTTAAAAAACTTGATTGTTTCCGAACGGCGGACATTGCGGTTGTGAATCTGGAGAATCCGTTAACAACAAATGGAACACCCCGCAATAAAGCTTTTCTGTTTCGTGCGTTACCGGAGTTTGTCAGGGTCTTGGTAAATGGTGGAATCGATATCGTTAATCTGGCCAATAATCATATTTATGATTATTCACAGGGAGGGTTGCTGGAAACCATCCGCCATTTGGATCAGGCCGAAATCGAACACATCGGCGCAGGGGCAAATATGAAACAGGCGAGGAAACCGGTTATTCGTAATGTACGTGGAACGCGCTTGGGTTTTCTGGGATATTATGGCCTGCGTCCGCACAGCGATTGTCATCCCGCCACAAAAGACAGCGCCGGAACGGCTTTACGTCATCTGAAGTTTATCCGTCAGGACATTCAGAAACTTCGCAACCAGGTGGACTTTATTATTATTAATTTCCATTGGGGGCATGAAAAAGAAAATTATCCCAAGGAAGATCAGATTTTTGTAGCCCATAAAACGATTGACTACGGAGCCGATCTGATCATCGGGCATCATCCCCATGTATGGCAGGGAATTGAGAAATACAAGGACGGAATAATTGCATATTCTCTGGGGAATTTTATATTTGGAGGAAATTCACGGACTTATGAGCAGAGCGCGGTTTTAAAAGTGCGGTTTGTCAGGGGCAGGCACAAAAGAATACAGGCTCAGGTGCTGCCCATTGAAATCAAGTTCTGGCAACCCGAATTAGTAACGGGAGAAAAAGCCGTCCAACAAATTGAGCAGATTAAAAAGTATTCTGAAATTTTTGACCAGAGTATTTTTTAAACCGATTCCGACTTGAAAGTAAACGTTCTAAAGATGTAAATTAAAATTAAAAATAAATATTTAGAACATACTTTAACCCTTTTTAAAATGGTTAAAGTGCATTAGAAAGCGAGTAAGATTTGTCTATTTCAAAAGAACAGGTTCTGGAGATCGCTTCGTTGGCGCGCATCAAAGTCAGTCAGGATGAGATTGCGCATTATCAGCAGCAACTTAGCAGAATTCTGGAGTACATGGCCAAGCTTAACGAACTGGATACGAAAGATGTACCGCCGTTTACCCATCCTCTGGAGCTGACCAATGTATTCCGGGAAGACCGGGCCGGACAATCGTTAAAGACCGATCAGGCTCTGGAAAACGCTCCCAGGACCAACGGACCTTATTTTTCCGTTCCAAAGGCGGTGCACAAATGAGTGCCGTATGTGTGATCCCCGCGCGTTATGCTTCCACCCGCCTGCCGGGTAAGCCGTTAGCGTTGCTGGGAGACAAACCAATGATTCAATGGGTGTATGAACACGCCATCAAAGCCCGTGCTTTTTCCAGAATCTTAATAGCCACCGATGACGAAAGAATCAAAAAGGCTGCTGTCTCTTTTGGCGCAGAAGTGGTGATGACGCCGACTGAACTTCCTTCCGGAACGGATCGCGTGGCTGAAGTGGTTAAAGATTTATCATGTGATGTGGTGGTTAACTTGCAGGGAGACGAACCCTTTGTAAAACCTCAACTTCTTGATCAACTGGTGTCGGTGTTCCGCGATCCGGAAGTTCAAATTGCCACACCGGTTAAAAAAATTACCAATTACAAGGAATTAACCAATCCAAATCAGGTGCGTGTGGTGCGGGACGCGCGGAACTATGCGCTTTATTTTTCCCGGGCTGCCGTTCCGTTTATCAGGGATGAATCCGACCTAAAAAAATGGCTCATCCATCACGACTTTTACAAGCATGTGGGCATTTATGCCTACCGCCGGGAAGTTCTGTTACAATTAACCGGCTTACCGCAGGGCATACTGGAAAAGGCGGAACAACTGGAACAACTGCGTTTTCTGGAACACGGTTATCGCATCTACACTTTGGAGACCGATTATGAATCGGTAGGCGTGGACACAGAAGAAGATTTAATCAGAGTAAACGAATTAATCAGCCTGTTTTTGGATCAGCAGTAGGCGAAATGCGTTCGGTATAAATTTAAGGTAAAATTCAAAAGGCGGATATGAAAAAGACGAAATACATTTTTTTTACGGGAGGTGTGGTTTCATCTTTAGGCAAAGGAATTGCCTGTTCTTCTCTGGGACTTTTGTTACAATCCAGGGGGTATGAGGTTACTATATTAAAACTGGACCCCTACATCAATGTGGACCCCGGCACGATGAATCCTTACCAGCATGGGGAAGTGTATGTGACCGACGACGGCGCTGAGACCGACCTGGACCTGGGGTATTACGAACGGTTCCTAAATAAGGATATGTACCGCTATAATAACGCGACCTCCGGACAGATCTATTATGAAGTCATTCAGAAGGAACGCAGCGGCGATTATCTGGGCGCCACGGTTCAGGTGATTCCGCATATTACGGACGCCATTAACGATAAGATTTCCGGCGTGGGAGAAAAAACCGGGGCGGATATCGTGATCGTGGAAATCGGCGGTACCGTGGGCGACATTGAAAGTTTGCCCTTTCTGGAAGCCATCCGCCAGTTTGGCTTGAACCACGAACCGGAAGATACGCTGTATATTCATTTGACGCTGGTGCCGTATATTTCCAGCGCCCGGGAGTTAAAAACAAAACCAACCCAGCACTCTGTGATGCGGCTTCGGGAAATCGGTATACAGCCGGACGCCTTGTTATGCCGCACCGATCGCCCCCTGCCGGAAACGGTTAAAAAGAAAATCGGGCTGTTCTGTAACGTCACGCCGCATGCGGTAATTGAAGCGCTGGATGTGGAGACCATTTACGAAGTCCCCTTGCAGTATAAAGATGTGGGTTTTGATCGTTTTGTGCTGAAAAAGCTACAATTGCCGGAGCATGAATTAAACCTTTCCTTCTGGGAACAAAAGGTGGGCCGTTTTCAAGATGTGACCCGGGATGTGACAATTGCGGTGTGCGGAAAATATATCGAGTTGCAGGACGCCTATAAAAGCATTATGGCCGCTTTTGTTCATGCCGGTATGGAAAATGATGTCAGAGTTCGTTTGAAATGGATCAATGCGGAAGAAATCACCGACGAAAACGTTCGTGAAAAACTCAGCGATACGCAGGGCATCTTAGTGCCCGGCGGATTCGGCGAGCGGGGCATCGAGGGCAAGCTGAGCGCCATTCGATACGCCAGGGAAAACAACATTCCTTTCTTTGGCATCTGCCTGGGGCTGCAATGCGCGGTGATTGAATTTGCCAGGAACGTACTGGGCAAAAAAGACGCCAACAGTACGGAGTTCGATCCCAATACCCCTCATCCGGTCATTCATTTAATGGAAACGCAGAAATCGGTAAAAAAACTGGGCGGCACCATGCGCCTGGGCAGTTATCCCTGTAAAATTAAACCGGGAACCAAAGCATTCCAGGCATACGGCGAGGCTGAAATTAACGAACGCCACCGCCATCGGTATGAGTTTAACAACCAATACCGCGAAGAATTGGAACAGGCAGGCATGACCATTTCCGGAATTTCGCCCGACGGAGAACTGGTAGAAATGATCGAGCTAAAAAATCATCCCTGGTTTGTGGGCTGTCAATTCCATCCCGAGCTCAAATCGCGGGTTGTAAAGGCGCATCCCCTGTTTCGGGAATTTGTGGCAGCGGCTGTAAAATATCCAAATCGTTGAAGTTACTGCCAGATATAAGCGCGCAATGGTTGATTTGCCAAATACCTGAGCCTTTCTTTAGAGAGAGGCGATTTTTTTATTGTCGCACGTTGAAAATTTTCTATTAAATCTGCACAAGTATTATGCATCGCCAAAAAAAAGCCAAAAAATACGAACGCATTAAATTAATCATCGGAATTGGAGAATCGCTGATTTCGTTTTTTATCATGTGTGTCGTCGCATTTGGAGGATATGCCGAACAATTGAGGGATTGGGTTGGTTTATACAGCACAAATCCTTACCTGCGTTTTTTGCTGTTTAGTGCTGTGCTGGGATTGCTTTTTTTGTTCATCGACTTACCCTTGAGTTTTATCAATGGGTACTGGATCGAACACCGTTTTCAGCTCTCCAATCAAACGATCCGCGGATGGCTGTGGGAACAAACCAAAGCGCTGCTGGTGGGTGTGGTGATTTTTGTGCCTCTGCTGCTCATTTTTTACTATCTGTTACGCCATGCGCCCCAAACCTGGTGGCTGTGGATTTCGGTTATTCTGTTCTTTTTCTCAATCATTCTGGGACGCATTGCACCCCAGTTGATTTTACCGTTGTTTTACAAATTTGAACCGCTGGACAACCAAGAAATATTATCCCGAATGAAACGTCTGGCAGATGAGGGCGGATTTGAGCTGGAGGGCGTGTACCAGTTTGATATGAGCAAAACAACCAGGAAGGCCAACGCCGCGTTTACCGGATTGGGAAAATCCAGACGCATTATTCTGGGAGACACATTGATTGAAAATTATTCCGTGGACGAAATCGAATCGGTTTTTGCCCACGAGGTGGGACATTACGTACACAAGCATCTCTGGTGGGGGTTGGTGAGCGGAACAGCAAGCATATTTGTCGAACTATATGTGGCCAATCAAATTTATCAGTGGGCGTTGCGGCAGATGCATTTTGCGGATGCAGCGGATCTGGCTGCTTTGCCGCTTTTATCTGTTATTCTAAGCGTATTAACGTTGATTGCCGCGCCGCTGACCAATATGTTGTCCCGGTATTTTGAGCGGCAAGCGGACGCATATGCCGTTAAGCACAGCACAAATCCTGAGGCTTTTATTTCCGCATTGGAAAAATTAGCCGAGCAGAATCTCACCGACCGCGAGCCGCATCCGCTGGTTGAGTTTTTATTCCATGCCCACCCCTCCCTCTCCAAGCGGGTAAAAAGCGCGGCAGAACTCATCACACGAATGTCAAGAAAATAAAAAACGCAGATGAAAAAACGGAAAATTAAAAAATCTTAGTGTATCTCTGCGTCTTCTTATGCGTTCTCTGCGTTAAATTTAAAAAAGGAAATTAGTATGGACCTTGCCATTACTCTGATTCAGTCACATATTGTTTGGGAAGAGCCTGAGAAGAATCGCAAATTGTTTGACGCTAAAATTCGCGCGGTAACGGAACCGACTCATTGCATCATTCTTCCGGAGATGTTTACCACCGGTTTTACCATGAAGGCGGCGCAATTTGCCGAGCCGCCTGAGGGTCCCACCGTGCAGTGGATGAAGGAAATGGCCGCTCGCTGCGGTTGCGATTTGGCCGGCAGTCTGGTTATCAAGGAAGATGAAAAATTCTTCAACCGCCTGTACTGGGTCAAACCGGACGGCCGTTGCTTTCATTATGACAAAAGGCATCTTTTTCGCATGGCCAAGGAAGACGAAACGTACAGTCCCGGTCATTCTTTACTGACGGTGGAAGTGGCCGGCTGGAAAGTACGTCCGCTGATTTGTTACGACCTGCGTTTTCCGGTCTGGTCGCGGAACCGCAATCATGACTATGATCTTTTGATTTACGTGGCCAACTGGCCGGAGCGGCGCGTCAGCCACTGGCGGCTGCTGTTACAAGCCCGGGCTGTGGAAAACCAGGCCTTTGTGGCCGGCGTAAACCGCATCGGCAAGGACGGTAACGGCATCGCGCATACTGGCGATTCCCTGGTTGTCGATCCTTTAGGCAAGATTGTACTGGACATGCGCGGCAGGGAAGCGACCGAAACGGTACGCCTTTCCCGGCAAACGCTGGAAAACTACCGCCAAAAATTTCCGGTCTGGAAGGACAGCGACCGGTTTGAGATAGAGGGGAGGAAGGAATAAGGTATAAGTAGCCCATATACCATATATCCCTATCCCCACACCCCTTCCCCCTTACACTCCTGTCCAGTGGAACCCGATCAGGACATGTGTGTTAATCAGGGGACCGTCCGGTTCCGGCAATTCTTCGCGCATCCATCCGGCGCGCAGGAATACTTCCCAAGAAGCGGACAAATCATACCCCAGCTTACAAACCAGCCAGTTCTCCATCTCGGTGGGGGCGTAGGCCAGGTAAGAGGGAAACTCGGCCGGCAGACGGTGCAGCTTTTGAAAGCGCGCCAACATAAACAGCGACCATTTTTGTTTGAATACATTTCCCAGCACCAAATCCATCCCATAAACGCCGCTGGTTTTACCGGATAATTGCGAATAGTGACCTAATACATAAAGGCGTCCGTTCAAAATAAACGGGTAAATCACGTTAAACGCCATTACAGGGCCTGCGCGCCATCCGCGGTTTTGGTCGCTGGTTTGGTCGGAATAGAGCGCGGCCGTCATAAAGCGTTCGAGTTGCAGAGAAAAGGAAAGCATCTGGTTCTGGTTTACAAACGACCGCAACCCGACGCTCAACAGCAAAGCCTGTAAACGCGCGCCGGGACGGGAATAACTGGCACGCGACCAGTAAGTCATAGAGCCGATCCACAGGGAACGCGGCGTTTTTGGCCGCCACATTTCGGTTTTCAGGAGGAACTGCTCCATGGAAAAATCCCTGAACTCGGTGGAGCGGTAAAAATACTTGCGGCTGGAGAGGGAAACGGCCCATCCGGTTTGTGAACGGTTACTGCCGGCGGTCACTGTTCCGCTAAACTTGATGATGGAATTTTCTCCGCTGTTCAGGTAAAACTCCGGGGTCAGCCGTCCTTTCAGCCGGATGAAATAGGACCGAAAATTTTCTTTGTACTGAATTTGGCCGCTGTAACGGATAATCCATTGCCCGGAAAAACGGTTGGAAATCGACGGACCGCCCGAAAGACCTAAACGCACACGCAAACCGGCATCGGCCGCTCCGGGTAAGAGGTAAACCGCACATAAAAAGAGAATTAATGTGCCCGAAAAATGACCCCTGATGCATTTGTTCTGTGCGCTGCCTTCTTTCCTAAAAAACAATTTAAACGTCCGGTATTATTTTGTTTTCTTTGACTGATTCAGTTTTTGTCGGATCATGCGCCGCAGCGTCTCCAAATTTTCGCGGGCCGTTGTTAATTCTTTTAAAATAAGATTGTAATCCCGCATGGATCGTCCTGCACTTTTATCGGTAACACCAACCACGGAAAGCTGGCTGAGCCAAAGATTAATTTGTTCATCGGACGTTTTATCCGCATATGCTGAAACCATCTGATCATCGGTTCGGGGATTGTTTTCGCTCATGGCTTTTACTTCCGTTCCTCCGGCCGGAGCGAGCAGCGGCCCCTCCGAAACGTCGTCCAGAAAATCTTCCCTTTTGGTCTGCAAACGCGCCATGGTGCGGACTTCTTCTTCCTTTTGTTCTAAAAGCCGTAAGCGGTGGTCGATTTTTTGCAGCGTTTCACTGAGATAATTACGCAAAATAGCGCTTTCCAGGCTGTCTTTGCTGTGCTTTAAATCGATGCGTATGATCTGTTCGGGGTCAAAGGGCAGGGGCGGCAATTGCGGTGTGTAAAGCAGACGCTTGTAAACCAACCGTGACAACAGCTGTAATTCGGATGCGTTAAGCAGGCGGTTTTTTTCTTTGGCTTTCAGGGAATCGATTTTCTGAGTGTAACGCGCATAGAGCTGGAGGCGTAGAGCGGCGAGTTGTTGATCCAGAGCGGCGACGTGTTCTTTTTTTGTCTGAAGTTGTCTGGATATCTGGAAAGCCTCCGCCGTAAGGGGCTCCAGCTTGGACGCTTTACTGCCCTTTTGCTTGCGCCGTTCGATGGTTAGCACCCGGGTTTGGAGCAGGGCATTCAGAGAATCTGCCTGGCGGGTCAGCAATTGCCTCTGCTCGCTCAAGCGCTGATATTGCGCTTCCAGCACAGGGGTGTTTTGCGCGTATAGAATCGCGCCGCAAAAAAGAAATACGATCCAATAAATGAATTTCATTTCAGTAACCCAAATTTTTCCAGCTTATAATACAGAGCGCTGGTGCGTATGCCCAGCAGTCTGGCCGCCTGATTCTTTACGCCGTTCGCTTTTTTCATGGCTTCCACGATCAGCTTTTTTTCAAATTGATACAGGGCGTCGTTTAGGTTCAGCGTTTCCGGCATATGGCCGGAAGCGCTCTGCGGTTCCAGCGCGTGGGCGATTAAAGTGGCCGGGATGTTTTCCTTTGGTGAAATGACCACCAGCCGTTCGATCAGGTTTTCCAGTTCGCGGATATTGCCCGGCCAGGGGTACATTTTGAATAATTCCATTCCCTGTGGTTCGATTGTTTTGGAGGTATTGAGTTTTTTCAGAAAGTGATGCACCAGCAGGGGAATGTCTTCTTTGCGTTCGCGCAGCGGCGGCAAACGCAGCGGAATCACGTTCAGTCGGTAGTACAAATCTTCCCGGAATTTGCCCTGTTCTATCAGTTGGTTTAAATCGCGGTTGGTGGCGGCAAGGATGCGCACGTTCACGTGCAGGGTTTGTTCACCGCCCACGCGTTCGAATTCTTTTTCCTGCAAAACGCGCAGCAGTTTGACCTGGGTGGCCGGCGAAATATCTCCGATTTCGTCCAAAAATAGAGTGCCGCCGTCCGCCAGTTCGAAACGTCCTTTTTTCCGGCGCACGGCTCCGGTGAACGAACCTTTCTCGTGGCCGAATAATTCGCTTTCCAGGAGATTGTCGTTCAGGGCGGCGCAGTTCACCTTGATGAACGGGTTTCGTCTGCGGGGGCTTTTGTTGTGAATGGCGCGGGCGGCCAGTTCTTTGCCGGTGCCGCTTTCTCCCTGGATAAGCACGGTGCTGTCTTGCCCGGCCACCCGGTCGATCAGCTCCAGCACCCGGCGCATGGCTTCAGATTGCCCCACCAGCATATCGTACTCACCACTGATTTCCTGCTCCAGATAGCGGTTGTGTTCCTTTAACTGATCCAGCATGCGGGCGTTTTCAATTTTTTCAGCGATTTTGCGCACCCGTACGCGCAGTTCATCCGGCGAAAAGGGCTTGGTTAAAAAATCGGCCGCACCCAGTTGCATGGCCGTTACCGCATCCTGCACTGTGCCGTAGGCGGAAATCAACAGCACTTCGGTTTCGGGATGCGTTTGTTTAACCTTTTTCAGCAGTTCCAGACCGTCCAGGGGTTTCATGCGCAAGTCGGTGATCACCAGCGGCACAGGGCGTTGCCGCAAAAAGTCCAGTGCTTCTTGGCCGCTGGCATAGGCGGATACGGTAAAACCGTCCCTTTGCAGGGTTTCGCTGATGCCCAGCCGCATAGTGTCGTTGTCTTCCACCACGCAGATGTGTTTTTGCTCTTCGTTCATTGTTGATTTATCCTGACGCTAAAAGTGCATCCTCCTTCGGGGCGATTGGCGGCGCTGATCTGTGCGCCGTTTTCCTGGCACAATTTGCGGCAGATGGCCAGTCCCAGGCCGGTTCCATTTTCGCGGGTGGTGTAAAACGCTTCGAACACCCGATCGGGGTTTTCAGCCGGTAATCCGGGGCCGTTGTCGGTCACCTGGATGACGGTTTGTCCGTCCTGAGTAAAAGCGCTCAGAGTAATCGCGTCGCCTTTAGAGACGGCCTGAACGCTGTTTTCCACCATGTTGCGCAGAATCTGACGCAAATGCCCGGGATCGAACTGAACCGTCGTGCACTGCAGGTCTGTGTGCCAGGCGATGTTCTTTTGTCGCAGGGAAGGGCGAAAGGTTTGTTCCAGCTCTTCCGAAACTTGCCTTAGATCCACCATCTCTTTTTTGGCTGGCGCCGGACGGCTGTAATTTAAAAACGCGCTGATCTGCGCTTTGAGTCCCTGTACTTCGGCGCTTATTTTTTGCATATATTTATAGTTGGCGTCCTGCGGCGACATCCGTTCCAGTATCAAACCGGCCAAAAGCTCGATGCCGCCCAGCGGGTTGCGCAATTCGTGGGCGATTTCGGCCAGCAGGTTTTCCTTCTCCTGCTGTTTGACGGCCAGATCGGCACGCATTTTGACCAGAGCGTCGCGCAGGACGGCCAGTTCGCCGTGCATTTGACGGGGAGGCTGGGAGTCGAACGCGCCCTCCCCGATGCGGGCGCTGAAATCTACCAGTTGCTCAATGGGCCGGGTAATGGATTTCGCCAGCCACCAGCCGGCCAGAATGATCAGAAAAGCGCCGGTCGCCGCAATACCGTAAAACCAGAGTGCCAATGTTTCCAGCCGTGCCAGACGAGCCGCCTGTTCCCGGGCGCCCAGAAAGTATTTGGGTGTTAACCGGTAATAGGCCCACAGATACCACACACCGTCCAGTCCCTTAAAGGGCAGTGAAGTGGAGCTCTGCCCGACTGCGAGGCTACGGAAGAGCGCGCGATTCACGGCCAGACCCGCCGCGCCCAGCCCGGCCGAATCGCCCACCAATACCGCGCCGGTTGAGTCGAACAGAAACAGATCGTCAAACTGCATTTCCTGTTGAAACAGACGTAACCGGTTGAGGTAAAATTTTCGCGCTAGATTATCCGGGGCTTCATCCGTGTAATCCAGGAACCTGGCGTCCATTTCTTTGGCCGCGATGGTGCACAGCAGATGAATCTGTTCCTGAAGCTGTTCCAGGTAGATGTTTTTGACAAACACGTACCCCACCCGGGCGGTGAGCGCCACCAGTCCGATGGAAAGAACGCTGAAAATCAGAATGATGCGGACTTTTAATTTCACTTTCGGTGTCCTGCCGGTTGCCTGCCAACGTATTTCTGATATTATTAAAGTTTTAGACGGCAAGCAACCCGGGTTGGTAGTTTTTGGGAGTCGGGAAGCAGTAATCAGTAATCAGTTGTCAGTTGTCAGTTTTCAGTTTTTTAGTAATTAACTGTATGGTGTGGGTTGGCGGGGGAGGTAACCAATCCTTTATTGCAAAGGCGATATTTTTTACCCGTCCCAACGCTTACCTATTAGCCATTCCCAAAAAACCGAATAAAAACGGACTTACCGAAGCTTAATCCTCCATCTACCGGCCTGAAACTAACAACTGAAAACGGACAACCGACAACAATACCCCCATTTTTTCCTACGATCATTTTGTTTTTTATTTCATTTTAATGTAAGTGGATATGTAACAATCCATGCAATCATCGATTAACACTAATGTATCCGGAGCGGAAAAACTGATCACTCTGCGGATCGGTTCATTTTCCATGTACAGGGTCTGAACAGACACCCCAGCCCACACGGTTTCTGTTTTAACGGAAAAGCTGGATTGGGTTTCCGGCTGCCCGTTTTTGTAAATGGTAAGCGTGGAATCTTCCTGAAAATCGTATTGCAGGGAATACCCGACCGAATCCGGCGTAAGAATCTGTCCGGCAAAACCGCCAACAGATCTGATCCAGCGCCAGGAACCAATGATGGAAAGGTAAAATTCGTATAGTTCCACCAGATCGAAACGGGTAAAAGTATCAAGAGTTTGCGCCTCTGCGCCGCCGCCGTCCAATACCACAAACAGGCTGTCACCGTAAAGTACTTTTACCGTATCCGTCAGAGATTGGCGGAGCCAATGGCTACCGGTAGCGGGTTTTGTTCGCTCATAAACGATGTTTTTATTTCGCCATAGCAACAATCCGGCATAACCGGGCTTGCGGTTGTATTTTGACCAGAAGCTCAGGTTGAAAATGTGCATGCCCGGCATAACTTTAACCGGAAAGCGAAAGGCACGGAACTGGAAAAAAAGACCATGCTGCGGCAAAACCAGACTCCACGATCCCCCGCCCGGAGGCGCGTCCCGCTCCAAACGGTAGGGAATTTCCGGATCGCAAGTCCAGCCTTTTATAGTGGCCAGTCCGTTTTCTTCAAAAGAACCGTTGGCGATGAAGTTCTTCTGCCAGAGGCCGGTGTTGTCCGGAGGGGTTAAAACGCCGGTATCTTGATGACATTGAACGGTAAACAGAAGAAGAACCAAAAACATCATGCTTTTAACCATGACCCACCTCTCATTTGAAGGCAAAAATCACCTGGGCGTGTGATTTTTTGTAAATAAACCTCAAACCAACAACCCCTAGTGAATCTGAGCGCTCTGCCCTGAACTACCCTACTCCAATACAACAACCGACAACTGAAAACTGATTACTAATTACTACGAACCACTCACTCCTCCCATTCAGGTTTGGTAACTTTACCCAAGAACAAAATGGCGTCGTTGGCGCGCTCGCGGATTACGAAAATGAAGGGCTTGTTGACGTACATAAAAAATTCTTCCGGTTCGTCACCGATGCTGGTTTCTCTGATGCCCACCAGGGTAACCGCGGCCGCTTCGGTTCCTTCTTCATCCACCTGAATGAAGGTCTTGTGCAATACCAAACTAATAAAAAGTTGTGTTTGCGGATTTAAACGGGAAAAGTCAGCCTGCATTCCGTTAAAAGCAATGCCCATGCCCATTTTTTTCAGATCGTCATTCATCACGTCTTCAAAACGCAGTTTGAATTTGGGCAGTTTGATGGTGCCGCTGTCCGGAGCAAAGTGACTAGTGATCTCCGCCCAGCGCTGCTGGTCCAGCCCGGCGATAATCTGACTGGCCGTAAAACCGGCGTTGGGCAGGATAATGATCATGCTGAATTTACCGTCGCCGTAAGGCATTTCGACCGCCTGGATCTGATCATCGTGGTAGTAATTCCAGTTTTCCCGGATGGTCATCATTTTGCAAATGGTCTTGGAGCCGTCTTCCAGATAAAACATATCGTCTGTGGTCTGTTCCTTGTCGAACTGGTACATCCATGTGGCTTTAAAATAGATGGCGTTGATTAAATACATCACATCGCGGGGGTCGATGTAATCCAAAATATTTTCGATTTTGCCGTGTGTTTTTTCATTTACCCAGGTGTTGATGGAATCCAGCGTACCCTGATCGAAATTGCCCGCCTGAACCAGCGCGTCAAAATACGTCCGGTTCGCCTCGTTAAATTCCGGCAATACATAAAAACCGTTACGATACCAGATGGAATTGACGATTTCGAAAAGTACTTTGGCGTCGGCTGTGGTCAGCTTTTCGATTAAAGCGCGGTAGGTTTCATTGATGGTCTGGTTGTCCATCCCCTCGAATCCCAGTACAGCGGACATGGAATCGTAGGTGGCGTTGGCCGCGCCGTTTAGGGTCATTCCCAGAGCCATAGAAACGCTAAAGGGCGACAGAATCACGTTTTTATCGGGCGTTTCAGTATTCAGTGATTGAAAAAGTTCAAAACCAAAGGGTTTGACTGCTGCCACCAGTTCTTTTTCCGTCGCCGAGAGCGAAACGCCCTGGTTGTCATCAATCGTTTGTTGATCCGCTTTCAGCGGGGCGGTGTTTCTTGAACATTGAATCAAGAGCATCATGCCGAGTGTAAGGGCGAGTACGCTGATTATGCGTTTCATGATTTTTACCTCCTATAGGAATAGTGTTAATTTTCTTCTAAGCGCTTCCAATGTGTCTAAAATATTTCCCAATTTTTTCGGCAACATACATCCGGAACTCTGATATACGGTGACCGTATCGCTTCTTACTCCATAAAAACGAATGATTGTCTGATACGTTCCATCCATGATATCATATACGGGTTTGTAAAGCGAAGAATAACGATCAAACCCTTCAAACAATTGCGACAATATTTCTTTTTCCGTTGCCGTCAAAGCCATGGAAGCGCTGTCTGCGCTGTCCGAGCAGCACGGGTAATAACCGGTACATGGTGGCGTTTCCGGCGGAATCCACGGCCAGCAGCGAGGGCTGAATCCATGTGCCGTAAACCCGGTAATGGACTTGCAGCGGTTTCTCTTCGGACGGGTTGATTCCTTCCGAACATGAAATTACGAAAAGGAAGAGCCCGAGAATATAGTTCAAAAATTTTTTCATCTGCAGCTCCCGAGGTTATCTGCTTGAGTTGTCTTGGAGAAAAGGAAAATGGTATATGGGTATAGGGGAATGAGGGATTGAAAATAGGGGTAAAGGAAACAGCAGCCGGTTGCACATTCGTTTTGCTGCGTTTCAAAATGTTTATGAAGAACATCGAAACAAAATTTATTTTTGACTTCATACGTAACATCTTCCAAACAAACCCAATCCCCTATCTCCATATATCCTTATTTCCCTATACTTTTTCCTCTTACAACCTGGCCCTGAAATTCAACCACCATTGGCTGATCAACCCCTCGCTGCCCAGGTCGGGATTCACCAGCAAATTAATAGTGAAACCGTGCGATATTCTTAATCGGGCGCCGAACAGGATGTCTGTATTTTCTTCGGTAATCGAGCGGGTGGGCTCCAAATAACGTTCGCCGAATTTTTCTTCTTTTTCATATTCGGAGTTATCTTGGCGTTCACGCACCTTAAAAT
>CAZJNP010000017.1:0-16739 GCA_964547355.1 uncultured Calditrichaceae bacterium | reverse complement strand
GTTGTCAGCTTGGAAGGCTATGTGTCAAGGAGCAGGCGCCGAGCACCAGGATCCAATTTTCGATATAAGTTTTCGGTTTTCAGTTTTCAGTAATCAGTCGTCCATTCTCAGTAACGCAATATTCAATAACCAATAACAAACAAAAAATAACGAATTCCGAATTCCTAATTCCAAGTTCCGAATCTGAGTTTTCCGTTATCCGTTCTCTGTAACGCAACAACCAATAACCAAAAACCCAATAACGAACCCACCCCGTCGCCCGACGTCCCATATTCAGGACAACATTGGTCCTACCGTTTTTAACGGCTATCGCTTTACGGCCGGATGCGCGTACCTGCCGTTCCTTTAATGGCCTGAGCGGTTTTTTCAATGGAAGTGATGATGACTTCCTTTCCGCCGTTCTCGATAAAATTAATGGCCGCCTGAATCTTCGGCCCCATGGAGCCCGGGGGAAATTCGCCCGCGGCCAGATATTTTTTAGCCTCGGCCACGGTCAGCGTATCCAGATCGCGCTGCTTGGGCGTACCGAAGTTCAGGGCCACCTTTTCCACACCAGTGATGATGACCATTTTACCGGCGCCGATCTCGCGTCCCAGCACCGCAGAAGCCAGGTCTTTATCGATCACACCGTCCACGCCTTCCAGCCATCCCCGATCGTCGATGTAAACCGGGATGCCTCCTCCGCCGGCGGCAATGACCACCACGCCCTGCGCCACCAGCTGCCGGATAATATCCTTTTCCCAGATGCCTTTTGGCGTTGGCGACGGTACCACGCGACGGTAACCGCGGCCTTTATCTTCCTTAATAATCCAGCCGCGTTCTTTTTGCAACTGCTCCACCTGCTCCTTCTTGTAAAATGGTCCAACGAACTTGGTGGGATTATGAATCGACGGGTCGTCCTTATCCACCAGCACCTGGGTCAGTACGGTAGCCACTTTACGCTCCAGTCCGGCGTCATGCATCACGTTATGCAGGCACTGGGCGATCATGTACCCCATGCCGCCTTCCAGATCGGCCACAATGATTCCCAGCGGCAATGGCGGCACCAGATGGCGCGTCTCTTCCACGCGAATGAGTGCGTTGCCCACCTGCGGCCCGTTCCCGTGTGTGATGACCATATGATATCCATCTTTCAGCAATTCGATCACGTGGGACAGCGTTTCCCGGGTATTTCGGAACTGCTGGCGAATATCGCCTTCTTCAAATTCCCTGGTTATGGCGTTGCCTCCCAGGGCGATGACGATGGTTTTGTCTTCCATAGTTACCTCTGATTTGGTTACGGTTTGTCAGGGGAGGTACAGGTTTGAGGTGGAAAATGCAATTAAAACCTTCGAAAACTTAATCTCACAAAGCCGTAATGACGCTAAGTTGAAAAATAAATAAATGGTTAAATTCAAGTTAAAAAACGAAAAAACCCCATGGTTTTATTGTACTTCTCTACGGCTTCGCATCTCTGTGAAAAAGATGATATTAAATTCTACCTCAATTAGCCTTGTTCAAAACCAATTAAAATCTCTCCCCGCACCCCTTTACCTTTTACCTTATAACTTAACACTTAATACTTTTTCTTATTTTCCTTATCCTTTATTCAAACAAAAAGAGCTTCCGCACCGGAACACGGAAGCTCGATCTGAAACGGTTTTCGCACTATTTGAACTGAGCCAGCACGTCCGCTAAATCCGGCTTACCGATTTCCTGCAATTCGTAGGTTACGCGCACCGCCGGTTTGTTGATATTTACCAGTTTGCGCAGATCGATCGGAGTTCCGATGATGACCAGATCGCAATCGGTTTTATTAATGGTTTCTTCCAGATCTTTGATCTGCTGTTCGCCGTAACCCATAGCCGGAAGCAGCGTGCCAATATTGGGATATTTTTCAAAGGTTTTGGTGATTTCGCCCACCGTAAACGGTCTGGGGTCCACCAGCTCCGCGGCACCGAACTTTTCCGCGGCTACCACGCCCGCGCCGTAAGTCATTTCACCATGAGTTAAGGTGGGACCATCTTCCACTACTAGCACGCGTTTGCCTTTAATCTGTTCGTAACCGTCCACAAAAATGGGAGAAGCCGCATCGATCACCACGGCATTTGGATTGACTTCCTGAATATTTTCGCGTACCAATTGAATGTCTTCCGAATTGGCCGAATCCATTTTATTAATGACGATCACGTCGGCGGCCCGCAGATTGGCTTCTCCGGGATAGTAGAACAATTCGTCGCCCGGACGATGGGGATCGGCTACCGTAATCAGCAGATCGGTTTTATAGAAAGACATGTCGTTATTTCCACCGTCCCACAAAATGATATCGGCCTCTTTTTCCGCTTCTCTTAAGATCGCTTCGTAGTCCACACCGGCGTAGATAATGGTGCCGGAAACGATGTGCGGTTCGTATTCTTCACGTTCTTCAATGGTGCATTTATATTTATCCATATCCGAAAGCTCGGCAAAACGCTGCACTTTCTGTTCTACAAGATCACCGTAAGGCATGGGATGGCGGATGGCCACCACCTTTTTACCCATATCCCGGAGGATCTGTGCCACACGGCGCGTGGTCTGACTTTTCCCGCAACCTGTACGCACGGCGCATACGCCGATGACCGGTTTGCTGCTTTTTACCTGAGTCAGCTTTTGACCCATTAAACGGAAATCCGCACCGGCGGCATTGACCAACGCCGAACGGCTCATGACGTAATCGTAAGGAACATCGCTATAAGCAAAAACAACTTCATCCACATTGTGCATTTTAATCAATTCCGGCAGTTCTTCTTCCGGATAAATTTTGATGCCGTCGGGATATAATTTACCGGCCAGTTCCGCCGGGTATTTACGATCGTCAATATCTGGAATCTGAGTGGCAGTAAAAGCGACCACTTCATACGCTTCGTTGTCACGAAAATACATATTGAAATTATGGAAATCTCTTCCAGCCGCACCCATGATGATTACTTTTTTACGTTCCATACATCCTCCGGAGATTTATTGTTTATTGTTTTGCTTATCGTCACCCTATGATAGAATCAGTTATGGAATTTACCGACCGGATCACATAAAATCAACCACAGAACTATATTTTTTACAGTGATGTAAGTTGTTGATTATTTAAATCTTAAAAGAGGATGTTTTATATATACAGAGAGACTTATAAATATACTATTTTTTTATTCAACAACCGGCTGCACCGAAAAGAACCCGCCGGAAGAGCAGAACACCCAAAAGAATGCCTTTGATTACCTGCGCGTTCCCAAACCCCCTCAATGATTCCGTTGCCCGTAACGTGAGTTAATCGGTTCCTGCCTATTCCTGAAAACCGATGTTTTTTCCCGAATCCGGAAGACCGTGTATTTTAATTTCACCGTATTGGGCCTCGTATTTTTTAATATTCTCCTGCAACGCTCGTAAAAGGGATTTGGCGTGCTGGGGCGCCAGAATAATCCGGGCGTATACTTTGGCTCTGGGTTTGCCAGGCAACACACGTGTAAAATCCAGCACAAATTCCGCCGGCGAATGGGAGATGAGCACTAAATTACTGTAAATACCTTCCGCCTCTTTTTCACCCAGTTCAATATTAATCTGTTTTTCCCCAGGTCCCGTCATGATCTTCCACCTTTCTATTGATTTAAATTTGTTCTTTTGTCCATAAGATAATAATTTTTAGGATAGTTGAAATTTAGAGCCAATCTGTTTTTAAAGCAAGGAAAGGTCCTTTTCGAAAAATGGCAAAAATTCCGGAAGAAAAAATTGATGAAATCCGCGCTTCCGTTAATGTGGTGCATTACATCAACCAGTTTGTCAATCTAAAGAAAACCGGCCAGAATTACAAAGGACTTTGTCCGTTCCACACGGAAAAAACGCCATCTTTTGTGGTCAGCCCGGAAAAACAGATTTACCGCTGCTTTGGCTGCGGAAAGGGCGGCAATATTTTCTCTTTTATCATGGAATACGAAAAACTGTCGTTCGTGGAGGCCGTACGCAAAGCAGCGGAATTTGCCGGAATCTCCCTACCTGAAGAGCGCGCCGACCAATCCCCGGAAGAAACGTCCTACTTCGACCGCTTGTACGCCATCAACGAAAGCGCCTGCCGTTTTTTTGAAGCGGCTCTGTATAAACCGGGTGCTAAAAAATGGCTACAATACTTTCTGGATCGCCAGATTTCCGAAACAACCATCAAAGCATTTCGGCTGGGTTACGCGCCCGATTCTTTTGACAAACTGCTGCCGCATCTGAAAAAAGAAGGATTCACTCCCGAAGAATGCGCCACACTGGGTCTGGTTCAGAAAAAAGAACACGGACAGGGCTATTATGATAAATTCCGGCATCGCATCATTTTTCCGTTTCAGAATATCGGCGGAAAAATTCTCGGCTTTGGGGGGCGTAAACTGCGGGAAGAACAGCAACCCAAATACCTTAACAGTCCGGAAAGCCCTATTTACAAAAAAGGGGAATTGCTTTATGGTTTACATCAGGCCATCGACGCCATCCGGAAAAAAAACTTTGTGGTATTGGTGGAAGGTTATTTTGATCTGCTGCGCCTGGTGGAGCATCAGTTTAAAAACGTAGTGGCCTCCAGCGGAACGGCCTTAACCAGTCGCCAGGCTCGTCTGATTCGGCGCTTTACTAAAAACGTGCACATTGCCTACGACGGCGATATCGCCGGTATCCACGCGGCCATTCGCAACGCTAAAATTCTGGAACAGGAAGGATTGACGGTTACCGTCGTCTCTTTGCCAGAAGGTGAAGATCCGGATTCTTTTGTGCTGGAACACGGCATTAAAGCCTTCGAACAACTGCTTCGGAAGGGGAAAACCCCTCTCGATTTCCGTATCGCCGCTTTCTTGAAAGAATCGCCCAACCCTTCGTTTGAAGTCAAAGAACAGTTCCTGCAGGAAGTGCTCCAGGATCTAAGCGAAGTGCAGAATCCCATTCGTCTGGGACAATATATGCACCAGTTAGCCGAGACCTTTCAGATCAACGAACAGCTTTTGATGGAACAACTGAATAAGACGCGCCGCTTTAAGAAAAAACTCGCCCCTCTGCCGGAAGAAACCTCATCCGATCAAACGCGGCCCGCGGGCTTCACCTTTACCGGCATGCACCGGGCGGAAGCCGGCATCATCGGTCTGCTGCTGGAAGGATCGGAAGAAGTGCGGAATTACATTTTGCAGGCGCTTTCCTACGAATTATTCGAAAATGAGCCGTATATCCGCATTTACGACCGTCTGATGATCGAGCTGGAAGAACACGGGCAACTGGACACCGGCAAGCTTATGACTTTTTTTCAGGAAGACGAACCCGTAAAACAGCTCCTTTCCGAAATTGCCCTGCAGGAGTATAAGGATCCGATGAAATTCGCCAGGGACTGCATCTTTCAGTTGAAAAAATGGCAATTGGAAAAGAAATCGCGCGAATTACAGGAACTGATGCGCCAGGAAGCGGGTTCGCAGGAATCCTTGCTCCATTACAGCCAAGAGTTGATCGCCGTGCGCCGCCAGCTCAACGAGCTGAGCAAAACCCATCAGGAATAAATTTTTCTGACCAACGATTGTCCACAAATGACACGAATTAACTCGAATAATTAAAAGAAAAATTTTACATAGTCTGTCGTTGTCCGGTTTTGTTTAATCATGCGTGAATATCCAATGATGAACACGGAATTGCCAACGTCCAAGTTTTAATTCATCATTGAACATTCAGTGTTGGATATTGATTATTCATCAAGAGGATTAATTTATCAACTGTGTGCTATGCCCTCTCTTTACTGATGTGCTTCCAGCCAATTGGCACCGATCCCGCAATCCACTTTGATCGGCACTTTCAATTTTAAGCTGTTCTCCATCACCGTTTTTACGCGTTTTGCAAATTCCTCTGCTCTTTTCTTCTGCACTTCGAATACCAGTTCGTCATGCACCTGCAACAGCATACGGACCGGCCACTGTTCATCATTAATGACCTGGTAAATTTCGATCATGGCTTTTTTGATCAAATCGGCCGCTGAACCCTGGATGGGCGTATTGATGGCCGTACGTTCGGCAAATTCGCGAATCTGGCGGTTCTGGCTGCGGATTTCATTTAAATAACGGCGCCGGTGCAGCATGGTCTCCACGTAACCCTGTTCCCGGGCAATTTCCACAATCTGCGTCATATAACGATGAATGCCCGGAAAGGTGGCCATATAATCGGCGATGAATTCCTGCGCCTCGTCGGGCGTGATGTTTAGCCGTTGCGCCAGGCCGTAGCGGCTCATGCCGTACATGATTCCGAAATTAATCTCCTTGGCCTTGCGGCGGTGATCGGAAGTGACGGCTTCGGCCGGCAGATTAAAAATACGCATGGCCGTGGCCGTATGAATATCTTCGTCTTTGAGAAAACTTTCAATCATGGCCGGGTCTTCGGAAAGATGGGCCATGATGCGCAACTCAATCTGAGAGTAATCCGCGCTCAGAATCACATAATCTTGTTGCGAGGGAATAAAAGCCTTGCGGATTTCCCGCCCCAGTTCGGTACGGATGGGAATATTCTGCAAATTGGGATTGCTGCTGGACAGACGTCCGGTGGCGGCAACCGTCTGATTGTAAGAGGTGTGCAGCCGGCCAGTGCGCGGATTGATCAGTTTCGGCAGGGCGTCGATGTAGGTATTTTTTAATTTGCTCAATTTTCGGTATTCCATAATATTAGCCACAATCGGGTGGTCGCTGTAGCGCTCCAGTACGCTTTCGGCAGTGGAATACTGACCGGTTTTTGTCTTTGGTGCCCGTTTTAATCCCAGGTCTTTGTGAATTTGCAACCGGTCAAAAAGCACCGGACCCATTTGCTGGGGAGAATTCAGGTTGAACGTTTCGCCAGCCATTTCGTAAATTCCGACTTCCAGCTCTTTAAGCTGGTTCTCCAACTGATAGGAAAGGTCGTTCAGTAAAGGAACATCCAGAGCCACGCCCTGTTTTTCCATGGCCATCAGCACCCGTACCAGCGGCATTTCCAGATTGTAAAACAGGTCATCCATACCGTATTCCCCGATTTTGGGTTTGAGGATACGGTACAGCCGAAAAGTAATATCCGCATCTTCCGCCGCGTATTTGGAAACCAGGTTGGCCGGAATGTCCGTCATCTTCAGTTGTTTTTTGCCTTTGCCGATCAGTTCTTCTATGTGGATCATCTCGTAATTCAGATATTCCTCGCTCAACTTATCCAGCTTCAACTGCCCGGTAGGATTCAGCAGATAGGCGGCGATCATGGTGTCAAAATAAATGCCTTCCACGGCGATGCCCTGCTCTTCCAGGATCATTACATCGAATTTAACATTCTGCGCGATTTTACCAACATCCGGATTTTCAAATACAGGCGAAATCAAAGAAAACACTTTGTTCTGATCTATCTTGATGTCGGGATGGTGGATGGGAATGTAATAGGCTTCGCTCTCCTTCCAGCTCAGAGCGATTCCGGCCACCTGCGCCTCGGTAAAATCCAGCGAACTGGTTTCCAGGTCAAAGACAAACGCCGGCTGAGAAGACAACTGCTGCACCAGATCGCGCAACTGGTCTTCATTCTCTATCAGGCGATAGGTGGTTTTTTTTTCGTCGTGCTTGATAAACGCCTCGGCCGAACCGTACTGCTGCGCCAGTGCCATCATGCGACCGGAAAGGCGGCGGAACTCCAGCTCTTTAAGAATTCGATCCGCGGTTTCCGGGTCCCAGATACGAAAGCGCAAGTCTTCCAGGTTTACATCGATGGGCACATCCGTGCGAATGGTCGCCAGATGCTGCGACAATAACGCCTGATCCTGATATTGGAGCAGATTCTTCTTCACAGCTCCTTCTTTTAACCGGTCGATCTCCCGGTACAGATTCTCCAAACTACCAAACTCCTTCAGCAAGTCCGAGGCCGTCTTTTTGCCGACCTTTGGCACGCCGGGAATATTATCTGAGCTGTCGCCCATTAATGCCAGCCAGTCGACGATTTGCCCGGGCTCCACGCTGTTCTTTTCCTTAACCGCTTTTTCGTCCAGCAGTTCCAGTTTGTTATTCCCCTTGCCGGGATTGTACAGGAATACATTTTTGTTTACCAGCTGGGCCATGTCCTTGTCGCCAGACATGATGTACACCTGCAAATCATCAGACGCATACTTTTGCGCCAGCGTGCCGATGATGTCGTCGGCTTCATACCCGTCTTTTTCCAGCAGCACAAAATTGAGCGCTTTTAACGTATCCACCAGTCGGGGATACTGAGCCGCCATCTCTTCCGGCATTTTTTCCCTGGTGGCTTTGTATTCTTCGAAAATCTTATGGCGGAATGTGGGCTCCTTGGTGTCGAACACCACCGCCAGATATTCGGGATGTTCAGTCTCGATCAACTTAACCAGCGACGATAAAAAACCATACGTAGCCGAAGTATTCTCGCCTTTTGAATTAATCAGAGGATTGCGGCTGAAGGCGAAATAGCTGCGGTAATACAGAGCCGATCCGTCGATAAGAAATAATTTTTCGGGCATGGTGCATTTCCTAATTGGGTTAGTGACACTTGTGTGCGAATGAAGTTTTTGTACCACACAATGTAATAAAATATGAATAAACAATAAAGCCTGTGACCAACCCGGATTTTTTTATCCGATCCGATCCCATGTGTCCGGGACCTGGAGCACCTTTCGGAACAATATTAATTCGATTTGCGTCTTTTTCATTAATATATTACCATAGAACGAGGAGAAGTAAAACCACACACGGAGTGAACAGTGAATTTTCGAAATCTTACGCTTTTAATCATAACCGGCATTCTTTTTCTATCCTGCAATCAACGTATTACCGGGGATGAAAATAACGACGATAATTTACAGGAACAGACACTGGTGGCCAAAGTGGGCAGCGACCAGACCTTTGAAATTGCCACATGGAATATCGAAAACTACCCCCAGGCTGGTGAGACCACGGTTTCGCTGGTTAAATCGATTATCGAGGATCTGGATGTGGACATGCTGGGCGTGGAAGAAATCACCAGCGTCAGTTCTTTCGAGCGGATGCTTGCGGATATGCCGGGCTGGAAGGGCGTGCTGTCATCCGACACCTATTACAACGGCAGCTATCAGAAAACCGGCATTATTTACAAATCTTCTTTCATCAGCATCCGAAATGTTAAAAACATATTTACCGATGACGAGTACGCCTTCCCGCGGCCACCCTTGGCTGCTTATGTGGAAGTGAAAGACGTGCAAGGGATAAAATTCGACTTTAATCTGATTGTACTGCATCTAAAAGCCAAATCGGGCGAAAGCAACGAAGCGCGACGAGATTCGGCTTGTGTAAAATTAAAGGCATATATTGATCAGGAAATTCAATCCGGGGCCGACCCCGATTTCATCGTTCTTGGTGACTGGAACGACCAGCTAAGCGATCCGGATTCTCAGAATGTGTTCCAGGTTTTTCTGGACGATACCACAGATTACACCTTTTTAACTGCTAATCTGAGTAAGCAGTATTCATACATTCACAACGTTTATAAAAGCTTGATCGATCACATTTTAATCACCGCGGACGCCCGGCAGGAATACAATGCCGGTTCTACTAAGGTTCTGTACCTGGACGACGCCATTTCTAATTTCCGGGAGACCGTTTCCGATCATCGCCCGGTAGTGGCGGTATTCAAAGGGATTTCTCTTCAGCTCCCGGTGCAGTAGACGTGTTCTTTTTGTTTAAATAAATCCGATAGACCAAAGCAAACAGAACAATTCCCAGAATATCGGCCGCCCAGTCGTACAAATCCATGTTTCGCCCCGGGACAAAGGACTGGTGGATTTCATCGCTCAATCCGAAAAGTGTTCCAATGAGGAACGTGGCTGCAAAGGGATTTTTGCGCAATAAATGGTTCACTGCTAAAAACATACCCCTAATCAAAAAAAGCCCCAGCATTCCAAATATCACAAAATGATAAATCTTGTCCGAATAATCCACACCCAGATCAGGTACGGGAACATCCGGAATCGAAGATTCAATCGTAATAAGAAGCATCATTGCCACCCAGGGACCATGGATGGTTAGAAATTTTCGCATTTACACACTCTCTTTCTTTGCCAATGAACCGTTCTTCAGACCTCTTTTAATCGCTGCAGTCATACCCGGTTGGTGGTTTGTTTTGTACCAAACTAATCATTTACCAGATGCCCATTTGTGCTTTTGAACAAAAGTTTGACAAGCTGGTAATTGATTTCTAAATTTTTGAATTGGAGATTAGCATGGCGTTATTAAAAAACGGAAAATATACGATCACTTTTCCCAGCCACACAAAATATTTGGAGAAGGCCGAGGCAATCACTGTCCAGATCGCACAGGAGGCAAATTTCGATAATTCGTGCATCGACGATTTTGCCATTGCCATCACCGAACTGTTTAACAACGCCGTACACCACGGCAATAAACAGGACCCAAAAAAGCAGGTCACTCTTACCTACCGGTTGTTAACAAATGGCCTGCAAATTTCGGTCAAGGATCAGGGCCGTGGTTTTAATCCTGACACGCTCAAAGACCCGGTAGCGCCGGAAAATTTATTAGCCGAAAGCGGACGCGGCATTTATCTTGTCAAACACCTGATGGACGACATTCAATTTAAGATCGATGATAACGGCACGGAAGTAATCGTATTCAAAGCCCTTCACAAGCCTTTAACTACCCGTCGTGTGCGGTAGAATAAATACACTTCCCTGATTTTTTTCTTCTTTAGTTACATTCATATCATAATTTCTCATTTTATTTTTTCCCTTTTGTACTTTTTTACCCGCTATTTCAACCGCATGATACGTATACCCCAACACCGGAACCCTCCTTCTCCTTCCCTTTTCCCTACTCTTGCTCCTACTCCTGCTCAACGCAGTCCGGATTCCCGTTTTCACAGAAATGACTGGTCTTGTCCTCCCCATATCAGTAAAATAATTCTTGCCTTGCAGCGGGAATCCTTTTACTTTACGCCGCGTTGAAAACAGGGCGGCAAACTTGCGAACCAAAGATATTCGCATTGTCGCAAAACAACTACCCACCCCTGCCCTCTCCCTTCACACTTGAAGGGAGGGGTACCGCAAGCGGGAAGGGTTCGTTTTAATAGATGTGAGAGTTCATCTCTCAAAGGGAAACACGGAAAATCTAAAAGGAATCAAATAGATGTCGGAGAAGAACAAAACGGTAGTGGTGGCCATGAGCGGCGGCGTGGACAGCTCCGTAGCCGCTCTTTTGTTAAAGGAACAAGGCTACAACTGCATCGGAATTACGATGAAGCTCTGGGACTACGAAATCGTTGGCGGAAATCTAAACCATGAAAGCGGTTGCTGTTCGCTGGACTCCATCAACGACGCCAGGATGGTTTGCGCCAAGCTAAACATCCCGCACTATGTGGTAAACTTCAGCCGCCAGTTTCATGAAAGCGTGGTGGATGATTTTATACAGGAGTATATGGAAGGGCGCACGCCCAATCCCTGCGTATTATGCAACACAAAGATCAAATGGGGCAACCTGATCGAAAAAGCCCAGGAACTGGGCGCCGAATATATCGCCACGGGGCACTATGCCCGGGTGCGTTACAACGCCAACAGCGGACGCTACGAATTGTTTAAAGGCAAATACCTGGCCAAAGATCAGAGCTACGCACTGTGGGGCATCAAGCAAAGCAGCCTGGCGCGCACCCTTTTCCCACTGGGCGAACTGACCAAGCCGGAAGTGCGCGCGATCGCAGAAAAATACAATTTACGTACGGCCAAGAAGAGCGAAAGTATGGAAATCTGCTTCGTTCCGGACAACGACTACAAGCGATTTTTAACATCGGCAGTGGAAGGACTGGAACAGCGGGTGGCCCATGGCCAGTTGGTCAACGTAAACGGCGAAGTTGTGGGCGAACACAAAGGCTACCCCTTCTTTACCATCGGACAGCGCCGGGGCATCGGCAAGGGTTTCGGAAAACCCATGTACGTTATCGCTACCGATCCCCGGACAAATAAGGTTGTCATAGGTGAAGAAAAATATTTATATTCGCGGGAACTCATTGCCCACTCGGTCAATTTTATCAGCATTGCCGGGGCGGAAGGCGGCGTAAAAGCCCAGGTAAAAATCCGTTACAAAAGTCCGGTTAAACCGGCCACGCTGTACGCGCTGGAAGATGGCAAAGTACGCGTGATTTTCGACGAACCGCAAAAGGCGGTCACTCCCGGGCAGTCGGTCGTGTTTTACGACGAAGACCGCGTGCTGGGCGGCGGAATTATTGAATCATTTAAACGATGAGACCTGTTATGTCATTCGAAAAAAAACTAAAACGGGTAACCGTTCCCTCCATTATCCGGATGAAGGAAAAAGGCGAACCGATCGCTATGCTGACCGCTTACGACGCATTAATGGCCGATATTCTTGATCGCAGCGGGATCGACATTATTCTTGTGGGCGATTCGGCGGGGATGGTCATGGGCGGTTATGAAACCACCCTATCGGTGACCATGGAGGAAATGCTCTTTTACACCAAAGCCGTGCGGCGCGGCGTAAACCGGGCCCTGCTGGTGGCGGATATGCCTTTTCTTTCCTACCAGACCGGCCAGGAAGAAGCCATCCGGAACGCCGGTCGCTTCTTGCAGGAAGCCGGAGCGGAAGCTGTAAAACTGGAAGGCGGCCGGGTCGTTACCGATCTCATCAAAAAAATGGTGGGCTTTGGCATCCCGGTGATGGGTCACATCGGACTCACCCCGCAATCCATCCATCAGCTGGGCGGTTACGGTGTTCAGGGCAAGGACGAGGCAATCGCCCAGCGCTTAAAAGAGGATGCCCTTTTATTGGAAGAAGCCGGTGTATTCAGCCTGGTTTTGGAGAAGATTCCCGCCGCCCTGGCTAAAGAAATTACCCAATCCCTGCACATACCGACCATCGGCATCGGGGCCGGCATCGATTGCGACGGGCAGGTGCTGGTTTCCCATGATATGCTGGGACTGTACGAAAAATTCAAACCGAAATTTGTGCGGCGCTATGCCGAAATGGCCAAAACCATGATGGAAGCGTTTGACAGCTATATCGACGACGTAAAAAACAAAAAATTTCCCGGGGAAGATGAAAGTTATTAATACGGTAACCGAAATGCGCGCTTGGTCTAAAACCGCGCGTGCCGCCGGCAAGACGATCGCGTTTGTGCCTACCATGGGCTACCTGCATGAAGGACATTTAAGCCTGGTGGAAGAAGCGCACAAACATGGTGACCTGGTGGTGGTCAGCATCTATGTGAACCCCACCCAGTTTGGCCCTAATGAAGATTTAAACCGTTACCCGCGCGATTTCGCACGGGATGAAAAGCTGTGCCGTGAGCATGAAGTGGCGGCTGTCTTTTATCCCTCCGACCGCGAAATGTACGGACCACATCATAAAACCTATGTGGTAACGCAAGACCTGTCTCAAAAACTGTGCGGCGTCTCCCGGCCCACGCATTTTCGCGGCGTAACGACCGTGGTAGCAAAATTATTCAACATCGTTCAACCGGACATCGCCGTGTTCGGACAAAAAGACGCCCAACAGGCCGTGATCATCCGACGCATGATCGAAGATCTGAATTTTGACGTGCGGCTTATTGTAGCGCCGATTGTCCGTGAAGCGGACGGTTTGGCCATGAGTTCCCGTAACAAATATCTGAGTAGCGAAGAGCGCAAACAGGCCGCCATCCTGTACCAGAGCCTGAGGTTGGCAGAACAGGAATTCGCTAAAGGGAACCACAATCTTGACGAAATAAAGCAAATGATGCGCGATCTGATTGCATCGCGGCCATTGGCCAGAATTGATTATATCGAAGCCGTAGACGCCGCCACACTCGACGAACCGCGTCCCGGTCAGGCGGACGTGCTGGTGGCTTTGGCGGTTTATTTCGGAAACACGAGACTAATCGATAATACGATTCTTAGAGGGAGATGAGGTATAAGGTATTAGGGAATAAGGAGTCGTGTGGGGAGAAATATTTGTTGTTGCAAATACCATATTCCCTATACCCTTCTACCCTATACTACTATACCCCTTTCCCCTATCCCCAAACATAATCCAATTACACAGCAAAGAAAGGAATACCTGTGAGCGATTTTGTTACATTGATTATGGCCGCCGGTAAAGGGACACGTATGAAATCCGATTTGCCAAAGGTGTTGCATAAAATTAACGGACGTCCCATGGTGCATTACGTGATCGACCTGGCAAAAAAATTACACAGCGAAAAGATTATCCTGATTATCGGGCATAAAAAGGAATTGGTGGAACAGGCCTGCGCCGATATGGGCGTGGAATTTGTAGTGCAATCACCTCAATTGGGCACCGGGCATGCGGTACAGCAGGCGGAGCCTCTGCTCAAAGATTTTCCGGGGGATGTGCTGGTGCTTTCCGGTGACGTTCCCCTGCTAACCGACCAAACGCTACGCATGCTGCTCGAAAGCCACCAAAAAAGCGGTGCGGTGGCAACCTTGCTGACTTCGGAGCTGGACGATCCCACCGGATACGGCCGGATCATCCGCGACGAAACCGGTTTTGTTAAAAAAATTGTAGAGCATAAGGACGCCGGGCCGGAGGAACTGAAGGTAAACGAAATCAATGTGGGCATTTACGTGTTCCGGTCACCGGATTTGTTTGCCGCTCTAAAGCAGATCGACAATAACAACGCCCAGGGCGAATACTATCTGCCCGACGTAATCCCTTTATTTATCCGGGACGGGAAAAAAGTAAACGCCGTCAAAACGCCTAACTTTGACGAAACACGCGGCATCAATACCGTAGAACAGTTAAAAAACGCCGAAACAATAATACAAAATTGGCGTTAGAGATTTTGGGTATTGATTTAAGGCTCTTTGTTTAATAAGTTTAAAGCAAAAGACGAGGCGAACCATGAAACAAAAAATCACCATCCTAACTTTATTATTAATATTGCTATCTTTGCCGCTGACATCCCGGGCACAGTTCAAGCGCGACACCGGTCAACCGAATATTTCCGGCATCCTGGGACAGGGTCAAAGCGGGTTGTATTTGGGTTTTATTGATCCGTCTCGTTTGCAGATCCATCATTCTTTTTCCATGTCCTACGGCGGGGGTGCCGGATACGGAATGATGCTGACCACTTACAGAAATACGATTGATTATCAAATTAGCGATAAACTTTTTTTGCGGACGGATATAGGGATTATGACTTCGCCGTACAATTCTTTTAATAAGGATTTCTACCTGAACAAACCGCAGTTTTTCGGCGGAGCGGACCTGACTTACAAGATAAACGACAAAACAAAAATCCAATTGGGATTTTACAGAAGTCCGTATGTTTTCTATAATCCCTATTATTACAATCAGTTGTACAACCTGAATCCGACCCGGTAATGAGCGCATTAAATAATTTTGTACATGGCAATAACCGGCCTCCTGAAAAGGAGCGTTCGGTTATTTTTTTGCCATTGGTTTTAAATCTAATTGAAACATTAAACTGAACGGACAGAAATTAAAAAAACAACTCGGCAAATATCACATGAAGAAACGGCGACCGACTCGCGTTCTTGTTTGCCGAAATTTAAGTTTAGTCGCAAACAGTAGCAGCACAGGAGAAAAGGAAACGTTTTGAGACATCGCAGAAGGCTAAGCTCGCAAACACTAAGAAGACAAAAAACCGTTACAAAAAACATTCCGGGGCCGCAAAAAACTTACAGCGGCTTAAAAAAAACCATTAAAGCTCTATTTTACTTAACGATCATCGTATTGATTGGCGTGGTGGTATATAAGAAGGTTCTACCTCGATATCTGAGAACATCGCCCTTATCCGCCCTGCGTCAGAGCCCCCAAAAGACGAGCGAAAGCCCCACGATTCCTGTAAAAAAGGAAGCTCCGGCTCAGGAAAAACCCAAGCTAACACCCATTCAGAAAAAAATTCAAGTGGAAGTGCTCAACGGATGTGGTCAACAGGGCATTGCCAAGATTCTTTCGGATAAATTACGGGCACATAACTATGACGTGGTTAATAGCGGCAATTACCTCGAAAACGGCAAACCCAATTTTAACGTGCTCAAAACCCGCCTGATCGATCAGATCAACACATCAGAGAATCTGGTCAACACCCGGACATTAGCCAAGCTCATGGGGGTGGATCGGAGTCAGATCGAGTCCTTTGAGAATCCCTCCCCGATAGCGGATATTACCATCATCATCGGCAAAGACTATAAAACGCTCCCCATTTTCAAAAATTAGACGGAGGAACATTTGACAGCCAAGGAAACTGCACGACGTATCATAGAACTAGCTCAGGAAAAGAAGGGACACCAGATCGTCTTAATGGACATCGGCGATCTTTCGTCTTTCACTCAATATTTTGTTATCATCAGCGGAGATTCTTCTTTACAGATTAAAGCGATTGCCGACCATATTATTGAAGAATTGAAAAAAGAACAGATGCAGCCCTACAGCAAAGAAGGGTATGAGTACCTGCGCTGGGTACTGTTGGATTACATCGACGTGGTCGTACATATTTTCGACAGAGAAACCCGGGAATTTTATGGCATTGAACGGCTCTGGGCGGATGCGAAAATGGAATTTATTTCGGACGAGGAATCATGACCAGCGAACAATTTATTAAAGATCAGTTAAATAAATTTCTGTTAAAACACGGGATCGACCGGATAGATATCATTTTACAACGTCCCAAAGAAAAAAAATTCGGCGATTACACCACCAATCTGGCCATGCAATTGGCCCGACACCTTAAGAAAAAACCCACCGACATTGCTCAGA
>CAZJNP010000016.1:0-17451 GCA_964547355.1 uncultured Calditrichaceae bacterium | reverse complement strand
GCCCAGCGCCTTGTAGCCTGTGCGTAAAAAGAACGAGCCGGAGCTTGGTGTGAAGTAGGCATATTCCGCGCCAAAATTCAACGATTCCGAATTATTATTGGGATGCAAGGCGTCCACTTCGAGAGTCACTTGCTGGCTGCTTGTTTTAAAGGCGTAGATGGAAGCACCGATTCTGAAAATCAGCGGCAGTTCCCATTCCGACATACGATACTGGCCGGGCACATCAGAATAATTTCCGTTTTCATAGGGGAGCGGATCGATGGGACGCACCAGGTCCAATCCATCATACTGCATGCGCGTTCCATAATTGGAGATGCTCATCCCGATGCGCATTCCATCGGCACGATTTCCGGTAGGAGAAAAGAAAAAGGTATTAACGATCACTCCCAGATCGATGGCCAGAGCGTGTGCGTTCATGTGCCAGATATTTGAGCCGATGTACTTTGCGGTGGCTCCAAAAGAGAACCAGTCGGTTAGCAACCGTCCGTAACTCAGTCCAAACGCATAGTCGCTGGCATGATACATCTCCCCTGTTCCTTCCTGGGCATCCAGGGAAGTTACTGCGATATCGCCGTAGTTCACATTAATGGCGCTTAGCGCAAAAGTACCTAAGGACGGCAGAGTGTAAGCCACCGCCACAAACGCGGTTTTAATATCCGCAATCCACGGTTGATAAAGAAACTGTGCCTCTCCGCTTTTAATGTATGCCAGTCCGGCCGGATTCCAGTACACACCGGAAAGATCGCGCACCATACTCACATGGGCATCGCCCATGGCATTACCGGCGCTGCCAAATCCAATCTCCAAAAAATTGGCCGCTGTCGTCCCTACCCGGTAGGGCTTTTGCGCCCATAAAATCTGAGAAAATAAAAAAACTATTAGTACGATGGTGTACCGCTTTTTCATATCTATAACTCCTTAAAACAATAAATCAAAAAGATTATTGAGTTAAAGTAACCGCTTTGCCACAAAATCTAACTAAGTATTTTTAGTTAAAAATTTATTCATGTACCTTTGTGGCCTGTTAAAATGCTGTTTACTTGATCACCGCAAACTTTCCTATTTTTTCGTCGCCGGTTAATTTTGATTTCACATAATAAATATACATACCGGCGGCAATTTCCAGTCCTTCTTTGGTTTGAAGGTCCCAATGGACAATCCCGTTATCCGGGGCGTTGTTCACATCGATTTCGTCAACCAGTACGCCGCTCACCGTAAAAATCTTAATCATGCACTGTGCCGGTATATGGGTGAACATCAATCTTCTGCGTTGATTTAGCAGAGGATTGGAAACCGCAGGCTCCATTGCATTGGTGGCCACGTAGGGATTGGGAACGACCTTAATATCTTCCATACCGGATGTAATCTCTGCCTGTTCCACGGCGCCTTCCGGCCGTACTTTGAAGGAGATTGAATCGGTCGCCCAGAAAGGCCGCGTGTGGTATATCCGGTAGACATCCCCGGGTTTGGGCAGCTGGGTGCTATCGGGCGCCGTATGAAAATCAAAGGAAAATGCCGTGCCCGCCCACCGGTTATTACTGTTAACGGGACCTACCAGAATACGGTCTTCGTCCCAGTCGTATTTCAGATTATGGTTTTGATCGTGCACCACCATATCCATGACCTCATACTGGCCTGTACTATCTATAAAAGATTTGTTGATGACATAAAAAGGAAACGCTTGCTTAAATAAAATATTACTGCGATTGATGCGCACTCCACGTTCGTCGCGAATATGTTGTGAACTGATCTGGCCGACGTAAGCGGAATCATTATCCGTGAAAATGATTTCATAATCCCAGGGGAAATAGGTATGCTCCTTATCTGCCGGAGAGATGTAGATGCTGCCGTTTCCCTGCAACCAGCCGGAACGCACCGCGTCATACACCGCCGTCTCCACAGGCAGATTCAGGGTCAGGCGCAAACCGTCGAACACATCGGTGGCTATTTCCCGCCCTGTCCGGAAAGTCCAGTAATCGAGGGTATCGTGATATACCAGATTACTGTAGGTAAAATTTTCCGGCGATTCCTGGTAAACCAGTTGATTATCATTGGTAACATCATAGACGCGGATGCCGTTATTGGTATAAAGCAATCCGTGATCGTAGTCGTTAATCACATAAAGGGTGTCCAGGTCAAATTTTACTTTATACTCATGATCGATCTTCAGGCTGTTGTTCGCAAGAATTTCAGGCTTCACCGTTCCTGAACCAAGCACATTTTGATTTTCCGTTTCTTCCACTGACGGCGGGACATAACCGGCCGCCTGTTGATGCGGGGTAACAATGGCCACGTTCTTACCGATGGCAAGGGAGCCATCTGGCAGGCGGCGGACTTCCTCCGATTCATCCAGCTCAATCACAATATTGTTTTCTGAGGGAGAGATACCCGGACCAATATCCGGCGCGCCATAATCATAAGCCACGATTGCGTAATAGTATGTTCTTCCGTTTTGAACGTTTTCATCAACAAAATGATGAACAATACCGGTATCGTAACCCAGATTATATTCCGTACCGTTCAATGCGCCGTACGGGGCAAAACCGTAGATACCGTCTTTTAAGTCGCACTGAAAAATAGGTTTCAGGATGCTCGGCGTACCAAAGCCGTCGGTGATTACTTCAGCGTCAGACATTTTTTTGTCCGTCGCACGGAACAACTTGTATCCCTCGAAATCGTTGATATTGCCCATAAAAGGATCGCGCGTTTTCGTATCAGCGATGTTGTCCCAGGTTAAAATCACTTTCCCGTCCAGCGGGGTAGCCGTTAATGTGGGCATTTTGGGAGGTTGGGCAAAACGGTAATCTTTTTCATAAATCACCTGGACGATTCGTTTGGCCTCATAAAGCGCCGGCGCATCGTGAGTATCAGAGTTCAATCCTTCTACGGCGTCATAAGAATGCACTTCGGACATGGAGATGCGTTCCTCGATTCCCTGGTAAAGCGGAAACGGTCCTGAAGAAAATGTCTCGATTAAATTGGAAATATTTCCCAGATATTCGACCAAAGAATCCTGTCCGATCAGTTCCCACATGGACTTATCGTTTCGGAACCAGTGGTCGTAGGGAGGTTTGTGTTGCGGCACAGGAAACATGTAAAAGGAAGTCAATCCAACCATATCCGATTCGGTAACGTCTGTGGCGTTAAAATTCGGTTCACAGCCCTGTCCTTGCAGATAATCCGGTTTGTGATTACACTCTCCTTCGTCCGGGCCATTGTAGTTTAACTCGGTCGGTCCCACGCCGTCCAGCCCCACATCGTCGCCGGCGTATTCGTTGGGCTGGTAAATTCCGTCTCCGTTCAAATCGTTCCCGTCTTCCCAGTCCTGATCTTCATCGCCTTCGTAATGTTCGCGCAGATCTTCAATCTTTAAATTGTAAGCCTCCAGAAATTTTTCCAGATCATCAATGTTGTCCATCGGACCGACGATGTTTCCGGCGTCGTTGTCGCGCTTTTCGTCGACCAGACCGTCGTCATCGTTATCCACGCCGTCGTAAGGAAAACCGGGGCTTTCCAGATAGGCAAATCCCATCGTCCCCGTGGGCAGACCGGCCACACCTTTGCCGTCCTTATCCCAGGAATATGCCATATCTATTTTGGTATCGAAAAATCCCAGTTCGTCGTCGGATTCTCCGCCGATGCCGTTGTCCACCCAGTATCCAAACACCACTTCCGGCAGGTCGTAATCGGAAATATTGGCAATGCTGTATTCCCAGAAAATCGCATCTCGTGCCTGCGGATTGTTCCACTGAAAACCGCGCTGTGAAACGCGTACCCCTATTCCGCCCCAGGGTTTTCCTTTTTGGATGGTTACCTGCGGGCGTTTGTCGCCTATTTTTACGCCGGGACGGGGGTAGTACTTCACTTTATCTTCCGGACCTAAATTCTCCTGGTCCTGTGCGTCATTGGCCACAAAATAGGTTTCCAGATCGGCGTAAATGACACCCCGGCCGAACCGCCCGTTCCATTCGCCCGGCCATTTTAAAGCGTCACCCCTGGAAGGCCATCCGGCCAGCGGCCAGCTCTCGGGTCGATTGCTCATAGCCGGATACTCGCTGTATTCGTTAAAATAACCGTACACCGGATACAATCCCCATTCCACCGTGCCGGTGGGGTCTGTGTCCATCTCCTCACGGTAACTGGTCTGTAAATAATACAGTTCATGATCGTAATTCCCGGCAGCAATATCCTGCACATCCGTGACCGGAATGCTATCGCCTTTGATGTACACTTTTGCGCCGATTAACAGCGCAATACCGTCCAGCATCCGCACGCCCTGATCGTTATCAGGCCAGCGCGACCAGCCGGACCCGCGGTAGCTTTCGGTCCATTTGGCTAACTCGGTGGTATTCTGAAAATACAATAGAATGCGGTTGCCGTTCATTATCCCTTCGCGCTCGGCTTCGATATCTCCCGCCGGATCGTCCGGTCCCTCATATTGATGTCCCTGGGACCATAGTCCGCCCGCCATCACTAAGAAAAGTAGTTGGAAGATGATAACTTTTTTCATCATTCTATATCCTGTGCTTAAACGTTTTTCATATTTAATATGATATTTCCAAGCCAATTTTTACCATGCGCGGCGCGGCATAGGCCGAAGGGTCGCGCACACGGTCTTCGTATGTATTAAAATCGCTGCGATGATTCGCCTTATCCGATTCCTGAATGATCGTGGTATAAGGCTGACCGGTGGAGCCGTACACCCACACAGCGTTCAATCGGTCAAGCAAATTGTAAACCGAAAGAATAACCCGCGCCTTTAGATTCTTATAAAGATCAAATCTAAAGAAAGCATTCAAATCAACGGAATACGTGCTTGGCTTTGGCGCATTATTGGGGAATAAATTCACTCTGGACACCGGATTAACAAGGATCGGGGTCCAGGTGTAAGGCGTTCCCGAGTTATAGTATCCTGTAGCTGTAACGCCGAAATCCTTCTTGTAATAACCGACCGTGGCATTAAACGTATGCCTCTGATCCCAGCTCATAGGAATCAACTTTGTAACCGGATCCTGATTTCGACCGGCGCGGTCAAAGTTCTGCAGAGGATTATCCGCATTCCCTCTGGTATATTGAAGCGTATAATTCACATATATCTGAACAGGGTTTCTGGTATAATCAAACTTGATTTCCAATCCCCTGGAATTGCCGTAATCTTTGTTGGTGTATAAACCGTATTCGATTTGGTTATAGGTTGAAATGATTTTGGTGCTCAGCAAATCGTAAATATCGCGGTAATAAAGGGAGACTTCCAGCCCCATATTATCGATTATTTCCTGCCACAAACCGATTTCGTACTGCACGGTTTTCTGCGCTTTTAACCGCACATTACCCATCGTGGTGGCGTAATCGGACGGCGCCACCAAAAAGGAATGGTTCTGGTACATGGCATACATGGGCGGCATCTGGAAGAAGTGGCCATAGCTGAAATGCAGCACAGCCTTCTTGCCCAGCTGGTACGCCAGACCCAGGCGTGGACTGACCTGATACTTTGCCTCAGCCCTGGGGTAGGAAGACATCCGCTCAGGATCCAGCATTGGCTGGCCGTTTTCGTCGTAAAGGATATTTCCCTGGTCGTCCTTTAAGTAAAAATTCAGCTGGTTGGCCGGATTCCGTAACTGCGAAGGGTAAACGCTGTTGGGATCAAAATAATCAAACCGGAGCCCTATATTCATTACCATATCGCTGAATTCCATTTTATCCTGCAGATAGGCGGAAAATTCCCAGGGGCTCACGGTGTATATGTCGGAATAGATGGAGTTGTCTGGATAAATCATAGGCTTGTAATTATAGTACACCCGATGGCCGTTCTCATCGTAATAGTATTCCGATAGTTCATCTGGCGTTTTGGTAGAGTCGTTTTGCACCGGCGTCCAGACATTTTTTATGGTGTGCGGGGTATACAGGAAACCTGTCTTCAGGGCATGATTTTTAGTCGCCTGCCAGGTAAAATCGAATTTAAGGTTATAGTCCCACTGCCAGCTTTCGCTGTGATCTTTCATTTGCCCGCCGGTGTAAAAGCCGGTCTCGTTAATATTACCCAGAAAGGCGTCGTATAAGTAACGGCTGTCGTATGGGTCCTTATACAAATAATATCCGTAGTAATTATCCAGATAGGACAGTTTTAATTCATAAAACGCTTTATTGGATAAGGCTTGATTCCAGTTAAAGGAAATCAACTGCGACTTGTGATGGGTGGCTGCCCGACCGTCGGGGTCATATTTGAATGCGTGGTAATAATGATGCCACTCATCCTGATTGAGCGCGTACATGACCGAGGCGCGGATACTTGAAGTGAGCTTAAAGCTGAGCTTGCTCAAAACCGTAAGAGTGACCGCGTTATTCATGGGAACATAACTGCTGTCCCCGGAATGTTCCGAATACCAAAGTGCGGGATCCGTGGCGGAAAAATCGCTGTAATCGTTCATATTAAACCGGCGGACGCCGTTTAAATAATTTTTACTATCCTGATAACGAATGTTTGTAAAATAGTTAATCGTCCCTTTCCAGATCGGACCGCTCATTTGCACTTTGTAATCCTGATTTCTGTTGAATTCACTATCGTCCAATCCGATGAAGATATCTTTATGCGGCGTATAATAATTTGCCATGTTTACCGATGCGGAAATTTTGAATTCGTCGCTTCCGTCTTTGGTTACGGCGTTCACTACTCCGCTCATGGCGCGCCCGTATTCCGCATTAAAGGTACCGGTAATGATTTCCAGGTCTTCGATGGCTTCCGGTTCCACGCTTACCAGCTCTCCTTCGCCACCCAGTGCGTTATCCACCTGTAGGCCGTCAATTAAATAGGAAACTTCGTCTCTGCGCCCGCCGCGGAAATGTCCCTGCACCACACCGGCCTGCATGGCGACCACTGAGCTCAGGTTCTCCACCGGAAGGATTTCGATCTGGTCGGAAGATATGGTGCGCATGGAGCTGGTCTCATCTTTTTTGGTGGCGAATTTTTCCGCCTGCACTTCAATCACTTCGCCCTCGATCGTGGTCGGTCTGAGCGCAATATCAACGTTGGCCGTTCGATTCACCGACACGCGAAAATTGGTTATCCTTTGGGTTTCGTATCCCACCATTTGCACCACCAGAGTGTAATTTCCGGCGGGTACGTTTATAATGTAAAATTCACCGTCGGCTCCCACTGCAGCACCCAAAGACGTTCCTTCCAGAAAAACATTCGCTCCGGTCAAAGGTTCTCCCGTGGATGCATCGGTCACCAACCCGGCCACTTTTCCGGTAGTCTGACCGTACAGCAAACTCCCCAAAAAGATGCTGGTTAAAAAGGCGACCCATTTAAGCAACTTGAAGATTCTCATAATACGATCCTTTTTATGCCGCAAAAAATATCATGTTTACAAAAGTATTAAATCATGGTGAATTGTGAGAAAAAGGATGGCCGCATGCAACGGCCATCCTGCCATATTTTACTTTACTAACAACATCTTTTTGGTCTGTACAAAAGAACCTGCCTTAAGTTTGTAGAAATACACACCGGAAGGCAGAGAACTACCGTTCAGATTAATTTTGTAGTAACCGGGATTTTGTTTCTGATCGATGAGCTGCAGAACTTTCTGGCCGATCACATTGTACACCTCAAGCGTGACCTTCGAAGTTTTTACAATGGAATATTCGATCGTAGTTACCGGATTGAACGGGTTAGGATAATTCTGTTTCAGACTGAAGGAAGAAACAACCGGGTTCTCTTTGTCGCCGATTGCCGTAACCGTATGCGTGGTATCCCCGATCCAGGTGTGCGTCCATTCGTGTTGATCCAAATAAGCCAGGTCGTGGTTGTTATCCGACCAGGTCAGGTTACCTTCCCAGCCGCTGCCGTCGTTGTCATGGAACACTAGATCAAACATAATGCGCATACCGCGTTCCGGATGGAAGCGGATGTCGTCGCCGAAAGCGATGGAGTCAAAGGGAATCTTGGCTTCCAGAGCCCAGTCCTGTCCACCGAATTCTTCGAAGTAGTAATTAGCATCTTCCGGAGTGAATTCAGGATCGCTGCCCACACCCAGGTGCGAGTTTTTATACTCGTTGTAATAACGATCCTGCAAAAAGATTAACTTGTAATCCGGTTCGGCACCGCGGCTATTGGCCGGGGTGGAATTGTGAATCGGCTTTCCGTTTTGATCCCAAAGACCGATAAACAACTCGAACGCATCCTGCGTCCACCAGGTATTTACCAGGCTTGCGTCGTAGTAGAAGCTGTTGTCCGCCACATCCGCGGCAATATAGAAATAGTCGTCGTCCATGGCCAGCCAAACGGTAGCGGTTAAATCGTTATCATCGGTAAATTCACCGGCCGCCGTATTGTTTACGCTAGGCATGAGCGTCCAGGGCATAATATTGGCCCATTCGGAGAAATCGCCGTCGGCCGCAAAATTTGCCGGCGCGTAATCCGCAATGGTCGGAACGCCTTTACCGGTATTGGTAACCGCATCGGAAACGCCGGCCGGTCCCACATTGCCGGAAGCGTCCACACACTCAACCGCGTAATAGTAGGTTACGTCATGATCTTCCAGCGGATAATTAAGCCAATGGGTGGTGCTCTCCGTTCCTTCCGTTACGCCCGAGGCAACGACTTCCACACCCGCAGCATGCACATCTGTAATCGGTTGTTCGCTGGCATATACATTGTAGGTTTCGCCTGTTTCACCATCCACATCAGTCCAGAAGACCAGGTTGTAATAATCGCCTTTGGCCGCGGAAACGCCGGTTACTTCGGCAGGAGGAACAAAATCAAATACCGGATTACCGGTCCAGATATCGTCGAGGTAAACCGTGTAATTGGTGGATCCCCAATTATCGCCCTGTCCGTTGCCGGTAATGGAAAAACCGGCTACTTTTGTGGAATCAAATTCGCCCGGAACCATGGCGCTAAGATCGCTGTCCCATGCGCCCACAAAGCGGTCAAAATCCTTTAAAGCCACTTTAACGGATTTCCAGGTCCCATCGTAGCCGCCCATTGAAGTTTCCGTTAAAATATACACGGCGTTAAAAGGATAATCGTCCTTTTCGGCACCGTCTTCGTCGGGATCATGAAATACAAGCTGTAAATCGCCCAATCCGGCTGGCGCCTTAATTTTAAACTGCACCGAATCCGTTGACCAATTGTAGAGTAAATTCTTGGGCGAACTCAGATCAAAGTTCACGCCGTCCCATTCGCTGCCGGTGGTCCATTTAATGGAGCCGGTTCCCTGGTTTGCCGCATCCTCTTCATCGGTTAATTCAACCGCTCCGCTCCAGCCCACATGCATATTCACATTGCTGGGAAGGGCTTTACCGTTAAAGAAAACCAGATTAACCGGAGCGACACCTTCCAGTTTAAAATCATCCAGAATGATCACGCCGGAAACCGTATCGTCTTCCTGCTGATACAACGCATTACCCTGCGAGAATTCCAAATTCCAGCCCTTAATCTGATCTAAATCAAGCACGCCGTTCCCTTCGGCAATCTGTCCCCAGCCGGGATTCCAGAAGCCGTCGCTACTCATCATTCCCACATCTTCCAAATTAACGGTGATCTTGTTCCAACCAGGCCCGTCGTCCAAAATCCAGTGATGGGACATCCAGATTTCGTAATTACCTTCCGCTTCATCCGTTCCCGGACCGGCGTCTCTTAAGATAATCCGGAATTCAACCTCGCCGGATTTGGATTGCGCTACTTCGTTGTAATACCAGATGGAAATTTCTGTGTACGGAGAAAAGTCGTAGGTGGCCCCGGAATCCGGATGGTCGTGGATCATTCCAATCCAGCCGCCCCACTGGTCGTAACATTCGTTTTGCCACTCCACGCGTAAGGCGCCGGCGCCTTCCTGAACTGTTGATGTTTCGGGAGACAACTTGATATAGGTGTGATTCACGCCCTCGTTGCCGTAAATGGACCAGTAGGTTGTGTCCGGCACGGTGTCAAAATTATTAATCACATACTGACCGCTCACCAGCAACGGCAAGGCCATCAGCAGAAACAGAGAAAGTACTGATTTTAGCATAACGCCCCTCCTTTTTTGTTGAGATAAAAATGGTAAGCTGAAATATTGAACAAAAACGCACCTCCTTTCTTTTTTTCGTTTACGGTGCCACTTCCCTATTTTGACTCCTGTTTCCTGTTTTCCAGACGGTCAATTAGTTTCTGAATCGCCGGCAGAATCATCAACTCCGTTTGCGCCTGAGGCGCTGCCGCCTGTTCCAGCAGATTTTTCGCCTTTTTGAGCCACGTTTCCGGAGGCGACTGCTTAATCTTAGCGTAATTCATCGCCTGAATCCCCAGAGAAGCAATCTTTGACAGATTCTGCGAAAGCGTCTTGATTTCCCACAGCACGGGAGATTGATTAATGATGGGTTGCAGTTTGCGGTCGTTTTCCTTCCAGATTACCAGCCAGTGGACCAGCTGCGACTCATCGCTCCCATCCTTCAAGTAATCATCCATCATTTTTCTGAAATTACGTGCGATTTCGGCGTCAGGGCGCGCCGCGTCCACCACCCGGGTAAGCGGCGTATAGGTAAACTGTTTACGCAGTCGATTTCTCTGATAGATTTTTACCGGCTCGATGACATCCACCAACGTCTTCAGTGGCTCTATATCCGCATTGTTGGTCAAACGGCGCAGCATCATGGGATAATTTTTAATATGCGTTAAACCCAGCTCTTCCAAATGGAAACTGGTTATCCGCAGGCGGCGATACATATCCTCCACGTCGCGCACGGATTCCGGAGACCAGAAACGTTCGGCAATGGCAGCGGTGCGCGGCCAGATTCTCGAATCGATGGTTTCCGGCGAAACCATTTCGGCCCACATGGTCGCTTCGCCGCCCAAAATCTTTTCTTTCTGTTCGTCTGTGAGCGGCATGTCCGATGGCGCGGGATCGTTAAGATAATGGTATTCTGTGGATTGAATTAAGTCGATGTAGTACCCGTTGGATAAAATGGTTTGATACCCCTGTTGGGCCGCCTTTATCATTGCTTCTCTGCCGCGCCATGACTGAATGACGATATTGGTAGGCATGTCTTCGTGCAGTATTTCATCCCAGCCCACCAATTTTTTATGGTGCTTTGTTAATATTTTTAGCAGCCGGTTGTTAAAATAGGCTTGCAGGGCATGGTTGTCTTTAATGCCGCGTTCTTTCATAAATTGCTGAATGTGAGGATTTGCGTTCCATTGCTTACCGTTGTTCTCGTCTCCGCCGATATGCATGTAAACATCAGGAAAAAGAGCAGACATTTCTTCAAAAAACCGGTCAAGAAATAAGTACGTTTCCTCTTTGGTGGGATCAAACGTGGGATCAAAGATGCCCCATTCTCTTTGCAGTTGGTAGGGACCCGGCGCGCTGGCGTATTCTGGATAGGCCACCAGCCAGCTGGTGGCATGACCGGGAAGATCAAATTCCGGCACCACCCGTATTCCCCGATCCGCGGCATAAGCGATGATTTCTTTGATTTGGGACTGGGTGTAGTAATTTCCGTCCGAAGCTTTTTGATGCAGCAAAGGGAAGGTCTTGCATTCCACACGGAATCCCTGATCTTCGCTAAGATGCCAGTGCAGCACATTGAGCTTTACCGCCGCCATGCCGTCCAGATTACGCTTGATGACTTCCACGGGCATAAAATGGCGACAGACATCGATCAGCAAACCGCGCCAGGGAAAACGGGGATGATCCTGAATCGTCGCCTGCTGGAAAAAATAACCCTGGTCATCAGCATCCAGCAGCTGCAGAAAAGTCTCCAGTCCGCGCAATGCGCCGATATCCGTTTCGGCTTCCAGCAGAATGGAAGTCCGACCGATTTTCAGCAAATAATCTTCATTCTCCCCTAATTCCAGCTTTCCGGCGCGTTTTATTTTTAGCACCATTTGCGCCGAATCGGGATTCGCGTCCTTTGTGACCACCGGCTGGGCAATGAACAAGCCCGTACGTCCGCGTAGACGATCCAGCATTCTCGTGGCGCCCTTTAAAGCCCTGTCCGTTTGAGCGCCCGTAACCGCAACAAAAAAGCTTTCCCCGAGACGGAACTTGCCTTTGTCCACTTTAATTTTCGCGGGCACAGGCATCAGATTTTTGTATGCTGGCAACATTTCTTCCCCCAAAGTCAGTGAAAGAAACAAAATTACAAATAGAAAAATCCTGAAGATCATGTAACACCTCTTTATTTTACGATCTGGTAATCCACAAAAAGCTCCCGGATGGCTATGGTAGCGGCGCCGAGCAAACGGGGTCTTACTTTTAAGGAGGAAGGAAGAATCTTTACTTTTCGTTCTAACCCGAACATCTGCCCTTCCTTTAACACTTTAATAATTTCAGGATAGATGATCGACCAGGCCTGAATAATTTTTCCGCCGATCACCACGGCCGGAGGATCAATCACACGCAGAATATTTTTGATACCAATCCCCAGATACACAGCAGTTTCCTTTAAGGCTTTATTGGCGAGCGGCTCCCCTTCCATTGCGCGGATCAGTACATCGGCGAACATGGTTTCCTTATAATCCTGAGCCCCACGATCCACCATTTCGTTATAGCGCCGTGCGGTGGCGCGATCGGATGCATAAACTTCAAGACAGCCCTTGTTTCCGCAAGCACAGGCAAGACCGTCCTTTACCAGAGTCATATGGCCGAACTCGCCTGCGGAATGATTGAATCCTTCCAGCAATTTTCGTCCCACGATGATCCCGGAACCAATACCAGCGCCCACGGAGAGAAACACAAAATCGTTGTACTTGGTAATTTCTCCCTGACCAAACCAGAGTTCAGCCAATGCAGAAGCTTTGGAGTCGTTCTCGATGCGAAGATTTTTTATTCCAGGATCAATGGTCTCGATGATTTGTCTCAGATTCAGATCGCGCCATTGAAGATTAGGAGCATATAGTACCACGCCTCTGCCCGCATCAACCATTCCGGCCACACTAATCCCCACGCCTTCAAGCGCGGCTATTTTTTTCTTTTTTTGAATACGCTTTAATAATTGATAAGCGCTTTTCAAAGAGTGTTCGGGATTATCTTTATCTGTGGGCACTTTATCGCGGATAAGAACGCTTCCGTCGATATCAACCACGGCGACGCGCGTGTAAACCGTGTCCAGATTAATCGCGCCAACGAAATGCGTATTGGTTTTTAGTCGTAGGTGAATGGGATTTCGTCCCACATTCGGATCTTTTATTTTTTCCTCAAAAACCAGGTTTTCTGATAACAGCTCATTGACGATCGATGAGATGGTGCTTTTGTTCAGGCCAGTGAGTCTGGCGATTTTAACCCGGGAAATCGGTTGATGCTGCCGGATAAGGTTAAGAATCGTCGCCCGATTGATGGTGCGCACCACCTTGGCGTTCCCTCCGATGGGCTTATTTGGCAAAGTAGGCATAAAAGGATTCTTTTAGTTGGTTGTTCAAATAAACTAATTAAGTTTACATCATGAATTTAAAAAATGCAAATCCTTTTTTGTTTTAATATTTCGTGTTTTATCTTTCGGGAAATTTAGAGTTCTTCTTCTTGATCATAAAGATCTATCGGTTTTTTGCATGATGCATGTACATCGTTCTATTCCGCTCTTCCTCCGCCTTGGTCCTTGGCTCTCGGCCCTTCCACATCCGTTTAGGTCAATGGAGGTGGAGGTTTGGAGCTTACCTAAATTTTTTTTAGATCTATGACCGGCTTACCGGGCGATGGTTTCGAATCCCCGCTTCTTTAAGTCCAGATAGATCAACAACGCCGCCGCGATGCCGATTCCCAAAATAACAGCCGCTTTCAAATATTCGGCGAACAAAAGCGCGCCCCCGCCAAACAGAAAAGCATAAACCACAATCACGCCTAACAGCCAGTCCAGGAACAATCGGCCAAAACCTGTGTCCCCTTTCACCTCCGGCGTCAAGGTCTGAATCTTTTTCCAGCCGATTCCGCCCGGATGGGTGCGCTTGAAAAAGGCAATCAGCTTTTCCTGCTCCACCGGCTGGGTAAAATACGTCACAATAAGCCAGATGATGGTCGTTCCCAATACCGTAGGATACAACGTCATCGGCGACTGCATGCCGAAACCAAAACGGGCAATGGGATAAATAATCAAGGGAGCAATCATGGCGGAAATTTCCGACCAAGCGTTAATCCGCCACCAGAACCAGCGCAAAATCAGGACGGCCCCCATGCCGGCGCTGGCATTGATGATAAATTCCCAGGCGCCGGAAATGGTGGTTAAAAAGTATTTTGTTACCAGCAAAGCGAAAACGGTCATTAGAATGATTCCAAGTCGCGATATGAACACATAATGTTTTTCCGAAGCGTTCCTTTTAACAAACCGGCGGTAAAAATCGTTAATCAGGTAAGAGGTGCCCCAGTTAAGCTGGGACGCGATCGTGGACATGTAGGCGGCCAGGAATACGGCGATTAACAGCCCCAGCAATCCCCCCGGCAAATACCGCAGCATCAATTTAGGATACATGATGCCCGGATCCACGGTGTTCTCATAGCGCTCGTACATCTCTTTGAACTCTGGTGTCTGAAACGCGGGATTGTCGCTTTGCAGCAGGGCTTTATTCTGGTAGGCGGCAACCACCGTTTCATAAAGCGCCGGGTTTAATTTTTGAACCGCTTCCGGGTTTTCTGATCTTGGCAAAATAACCAGCGCGGACAGAGCCACGATGATCCACGGCCACGGTCTTACGGCGTAATGGGCAATGGTAAACCACAGGGTAGCGAACAAACTGTGCTTTTCATCTTTAGCGGACATCATACGCTGGGCGATGTATCCCCCGCCGCCGGGATCGGCACCCGGATACCAGGTGGACCACCATTGCAATCCGATATGCGCGATAAAAGCCCCCACGCTTAAGGCGAGCGCCCCGCCGGTGATGCCTTGCACGGAAACCGAACCGATTTTCGGGAAAAAGTCCAGTATCTGCGGCGCCAGCTTTTGCTTCAGAGCGACCATACCGCCCACCTGTGGCAGTTGAACCACAATCACCGCCAGAACAATGCATCCTATCATGGCAAAGACAAACTGGAAGCTGTCTGTCCGGGCCGTCCCCAGTAAACCAGAGGCGGATGCATACACCGCAATAATCGCGGCGGCAATGACGACCAAACCAAAGGCGTTCACCTCGGGGATCACCACGGAAAAAATCTTTTCCATGGCCTTATTCACCCAGCCCATGACGATGGCGTTCATAAATAGCCCCAGATACACGGCTCTGAACCCGCGCAAGACGGCAGCGGCTTTGCCTGAATATCTGAGTTCGACAAATTCCACATCCGTCATGATCCCGGCGCGGCGCCACAAACGGGCAAAAAAGAATACCGTCAGCATGCCGCCAATGGCCAGATTCCACCACAGCCAGTTGCCGGCAATCCCGTTGCGTGCCACCAGCTCGGTAACCGCTAAAGGGGTATCCGCTGCAAACGTGGTGGCAACCATGGCCGTACCCGCGATGTACCAGGGCATATTTCGTCCGGAAAGAAAGAACTCTTTGGTATCCTTACCCGCCTGCCTGGTGTAATAGGCCGCAATACCAAAAATAATCAAAAAGAAGCCAACGATCACTGCAAAGTCGAGCATTTGTAAGTGCTGCATACCGTCCTCATCATTTTAGTGGTTTAATCTATCTTCTGTTTTCGCACTATCGTATTAACAGCATTTTTCTTGTTTGAACAAACGCGCCTGCCTGTAAGCGGCAGTAATAAACGCCACTGCTCAGTCCGTTCCCATCAAACGACACGCTATAACTGCCGTTTCGCTGCGGTTTGTTAACTAATACACCGACCAGCTGTCCAAAGGCGTTGTACACCGACAACCGCACGTGCACGACCGTCGACGCTGATCCGCCAACAGTGTATCTGATGACAGTAGAAGGGTTAAACGGATTGGGATAATTCTGCTTCAAATCAAAATCCAACACGCTGCCGTTATTCCCGCCGTTTACTGTACTGGTGTTTAGCGGCTGAACCACGTCTGTAATGACGACTTCCAGAATGGATAAATCCTGCGGCGGCTCGCCGTTCATCAGCCAAAAGTTGATATGGGTGTGTAAATTATCGGATTCTGACGGGTTATCCGATCCGCTGTACACCCACTGCTCGATATAATGATTCTGAGAAGGAGGCGCCCCGTAATAGTGGCCGTAAATACTTCCGAACAGAACATACCCCGGCTGCCAGTCAAAAAAATGGGTAGTTTTGGAACTGTCCAACGGACTTTCGAATGTGTGTTGATTCCCGGGCGTCGTGTAAGGCTGCACGGTAAAACTGCCAACATCTTTTTTATTGGGATCTCCCCATTTGGAATATTCCACATCAATTTCCGCCTGGTCACTGGCATAAACAAACAAACCCAGCACAATATTTTTATCCATCCGGTCGATGAAGCCGTCCACAAGGAAGCGATGCTCTCCGTAACTGGTGTACTCTGTGGTGGAAACTTCCGCACAGTACCATCTTCCCGAAACCTTGCGGATCGTGAGATGCAGTCGCCCCTGATCATCCACCCAGACGCTGTTTTCACTATCTGACCAGTAATTGGGTCCCGGACCCCATGGCCCTTCGGCCTTTACTTTCCATGCCACACCGGCAAACTCGATCGTTCGTGTGTTTTTTTCCGGCAGTACCTGCCCGGAACTTCGTCCAAAAGCAAGGAGCAAAAGCCCCGGAATCAGCAGGCAAAAAAGATGAAGCCGCATGGTGTCTCCTTAAATTACAACACAGTGATTTGCTCTTAATTACTAAGTTCAAACTTTTGAAACAACCGCCCTACAACGCCCTGAAGGGCTTTTAGGTCATTTCAAATTTCTTTTTTTACTTCGCCATAAATTCGGAGGTAGTCAGTTGCAGTTTTGGGAGTTGCATCTTATGACGAAACTTCTTATCCAAATTTAAATCGTCCCTGAGACATAAAATCCCTTAGACGTGAGTCCCCTTATTAAATTAGTTTCAGTAATCCTGCACTTCAACTTTTAGCATTAGTTTATGCTTAGGCTTGAATAATTTCAAATGATTTTGGACAGCAAATCCACCATTTCATGACATTGCTTAAAAAGCAGCATCAGGCCGATTCCCTTTGAACCAATTTTACTTTCAACAATCGCCGGGTTGGAGGAATTTGCTCTCCACCCATCATTTTAAGCAGCGTCTCTGCTGCAATTTTCCCGATTTTTTGCAGTGGTTGCCGGATGGTGGTCAAGGCCGGCTTTACATAGGCGGCCAGTTCGATGTCGTCGAATCCGATAACCGACACATCTTCCGGAATGCGCAACCCCAGCTCTTTTAGCCGATGCATGACGCCGATGGCCATGTAATCATCCGAGCAAAAAACGGCGGTGGGAAGTTCCTGTCCCTCGAACAGCGGCGCGCAGTTTTGGTAAGCGATACGCTGATCAAACTGTCCCTGTATAATCCAGTGTTACCTAATGGGAAGCCCCAGCGCCTGCATTGTTTTGCGAAAACCGTTCAACCGGTCTCG
>CAZJNP010000015.1:0-17531 GCA_964547355.1 uncultured Calditrichaceae bacterium | reverse complement strand
GTCTGCCACGGACCCGAATGAAATTCCCATTCTCACGGCCCAGTCCTTTCAGCAGATGCAAAGTACCAACTTTCCGGAACGCGCTATGGCCCTGGCTAAAGAAATCTACGAAACCAAACCCCATTTGGTGGGCTTGCAGGAAGTTTCGCTGGTTCGCATTCAAACGCCCGGAGACGCGATTTATGGTGGAACGGTTCCGGCGGAAGATGTCTATCTGGATTTTCTGGAAATCTTCATGGATGCGCTAAAATCATACGGTCTGGACTATCGGGTGGCCGGGATTATTCAAAATGCGGATGTGGAATTACCCATGCTGACGGGGCAGGACCCGATGCAGTTTAGCGACATCCGTCTGACCGACCACGACGTGGTGTTAGCGCGTGCGGACGTACAGGTAGCGGATGTGGTGACAAAACACTACGCCGCAAAATTGGTCATTCCGGACGTGGACATCGAAATACCGCGCGGTTTTATTGCACTGACGGCTACCATCGATGGCAAATCCTACCGCTTTGCGAACACACACCTGGAACCTGCCTGGAATGACGACGTGTTGAAAATCCAGATGGCCCAGGCTCAGGAACTGCTTTTGAATATGATGTCCACCACCCTGCCAGTGATTTTAGCCGGTGATTTTAACAGTCCTGCTCCCGACGGCGCAACTTACCGCATAGTCACCACGGCCAACAAATATACCGACACTTGGTTAAGAAACGAATGGGATGATAATCCGGATGGTTTTACTTACGGCCATGATGCGGACTTAATGAATGAGGAACCGGCTTTCTGGGAAAGGATCGACTATATTTTTGTTAAGAACCGCGTTCCGGGGCACATCGGGCCGGTGTTTGGTCCTTTTTACGGAATGGTGGTCGGCGATGAGCTAGAAGATAAAACGCCTTCGGGATTGTGGCCTTCGGATCACGGCGGCGTGGTCGTCTGGATGGGCGTGGAAGGAAAAGGCGCGATCGCAGCACAAAATCATCAGCAACGATAGAACACCGCGCGGATCGTAAAATCTGAAATCGCAGGGTGAATAAGTAAAATGCCGCAAGCTTCATGCTTGCGGCATTTTACTGCAAAGAATAACTTTTTCATCGATGTATTTAAATGCTCAGCGGCCAGTTATTACATCTTTTTTTACCGTAACAAGGGATGTTATTTTTTTACTGTGAATAAAGTGTAGAGTCCCAGCGACAGAAAGACAAGATTTCCCAGCCATGCGCCCAGAAGGGGGGAAAGGACGCCCTGGTGACCGAGCACCTGTCCTACCCGGATCAAAATAAAATAAATAAAACTGATCATCAGGCTGAGGCCGAAATTTAATCCCATACCGCCGCGCCGCTTACGGGACGCCATGGGCGCACCTAAAAGAATGACGATCAAATTAGCAAAGGGCAGGGACAATTTAAGATGCCGCTCCACCACCCATTTTCTGGGATCGGCACCGATGGCACGCAAATCGTTAATAAACCGCACCAGGTCCATATATCCCATCTCTTCCGGCTTTTTTTGGACGATGGCCAGTTCGTCCGGTTCGATGTTTAGGTCTGTGAACAGGCTGTCCTTAAACGTGGTCAGGGTTTCGCCGGACTTGCTAAAACGGCGCACACGTCCCTGCTTTAATTGCCAGGCGCCGTCTTTCCAGATCATTTTAACGGCGTCGATGCGCTCCACCAGCCGGGACCTGTCGTATGTTTTTATGCTTACCTGCCGGCCTTCGTTATTACGGCCGTTAAAATATTTCAGGTTAATGGTGCGGTTGTTTTTTTCCTGAATAAAAATATTGCTTCTGGATTTGAACTGCGGTCGGGTGCGTTTTTCAATTTCATAGCGGCGGATGTCCCAGCGGCGCTGATTGGCTTCCGGCACGACCGTTTCGTTAAAGATTCCGGCTCCCAGACTGATCACGAAGGCCACGATGAACAGCGGGGTTAGAATGCGGTACAAACTGACCCCCGCGGATAACTGGGCCACAATTTCATTGTGCTGGGCAAAGGAGGTCATGGAAAACAAGGTGGCTAAGAGCATGGCTACAGGCAGCGTCAGGCTGATGATATAGGGGACGTAATAGACGTAGTACAAAACAACCTGGTGAAAGGTGGCGTGCTGGTCGATAAAACGGGAAATATTTTCGATCACATCCACCACTAAAAAGATCAGAATCCAGGTAATAACGCCGATGGCAAGGTTAATCAAAAACTGTTTAAGCAGATACCGGTCGAGTAATTTCATGCCCAAAAAGTTGTTCTCCGAAAAATTTCAAGATACCGTATTTATGGTTTCTTTTTTATCAGAAGCTTCAGTTTGTCCCACGGAATAAAAGAAGTTTCTTTAACCGAGCGCCATGTCAGATACAACCCGGAAATTCCCACAATAATATTCGCCGCCCACATGGCCATAAACGGTGTAAGATATCGCCGGTCGGCCAGGTCTTCTCCGCCGATCAAAAAAACCCAGTACAGCAGAAAAAATCCAATGCTCAGGCTGATGGCCGTTCCCATGGAACCCTTTCTGGACATGATGCCCAGAGGCGCGCCGATCAGGATAAAGACGATGCTGGCGAACGGGATGGAAACTTTCTTGTAAATTTCCACCATGAATTTGTTAATGGATTTCTGCTGGTTCATTAAAAAAGATTTGTGCATGCGCATCTGGTTAAAATAGCGTTCCGCCTGATCGCGGGCTTTGCGGATGGCGGCGTACCGTTTTTGCTGTGGCAGTTGAGAAATCTGAGCTAGTTTAGCCAGACTGTCCGCCGGAAAGCCGCGGGCTTCCTGTAACAGCGTCGCGATGGGTTTGAAATTGTTCTCCACGGTCTGGGCGGTTTTTATGCGTCGTTGTTCGATGCGCTTGCGGAAGTATTTCACTTTATCCTGCATCATCTTGATGGTCATCTCCCGGTCGCTGCGGTAGGTATTGGTGCGCTGTTCAAAAGAGAATTCTTTAGCCGGAATGATCACTACCTGCCGGCTAAAATCGGAACGCTGGTATTCGTCGGGTTTACGCGCTTCGTATTTGTGGTATTCGCCGTTGAACAGGGTGAAGATCAGCGACTTGCGCTCTTTGGAATAGACCATGTATCCTTCGTTCGCGGTAATGGTCACATCCACACGCGGATCGCTGCGGTCAAAGATCAGGATATCGCGCAGGCGATCGGTTTCCTTGTGCGTATAGTAATCGGGCCCCAGCACTTTGCTCACGTCCAGCCATTCTTCGGTGAGCGGTTTTTCGATGTGGCTAACCACAAAGGTGTAGTTTCCAATCTCGTAAAAAATGTGTTCTTCCAGTTCCAGGGTGGGTTTTTTTTCGCGAATAGCCTGAAAAAGCAATTTGGCCCGGTGGTTGGTTTCCGGCAGGATGCGGTCGTTGAAATAAATCATACCCAGGGTTAACAGAACGCCCAGATACAGCGAAGGCAGCATAATGCGGTAGATGCTGATACCGCTGGATTTAAGAATAGTGATTTCATTATCGGCGGAAAAACGGCCATAGGCCATCAGCACCGCTACCAATGTGGCCATGGGCACCGCCAGCGCCAGCATCCACCCTAAATTGTAAGCGATCAGTTTAGCAATCGTCCAGGTGGATAAACCTTTGCCAAAGATCTGGCCAATGTATTTGACCAAAAAATTCATCAATAAAATGAACATAATCACGCCCAGCGACATAAAAAAAGGGCCGATATGTTCTTTGATGATGTATCTGGTTAATATTTTAACGTTCAGCATTCGTTTTATCAACAGGTGAAAATGTTTCTATGAACCGCCTGTTCATTTAGAGCGTAAGTTGACGCCGGACACGGAGGCGGTGTGCTAAAACCGCATTTTTTTCAAGAATATACGCAAAAAGGGCGATAAGTTCTATAAATAAAACGGTGGGGCGGAAAAAGGCTCTTGAATTCATGGCAAGTGTGCGTTAAATTCACTCCACCATTTACGTCAACTTTTGGGAGGTGCTCTTTCGTCGATTGATACGAAAAAACGTGTAATATAAAAAGAAAAGAATTTCCGAATTTGATTGATTTGAAAGCGAACATTAAAAGAGCACTTCGTCCTGTTTCTGTTATTTTTATTATCGTATTTTCGCTCTCTGTACCGGGCTACGCCCAGATCGGGCTCAGGGTCCCGCCGCCTCCGCGCGTGGTACCGCTGTTTCAGCCTAAAGTGTACGGTTTGGAGCGCTTTGCTCAGGATTCCACCCTTTTTCAGCTTAAACCATCGGCTTACCGGCGGACGGTTGCGCTGGATTCTACCGGAAAATTCATATCCGTAAGCGAAAGCATCGACCAGACGGAATTTTATCTGCCGGCCGTTGTTGATCTGGAAACATACATCAAACTGCGCCGGATCTTCGATCTGCAGGAGCAATGGAAGGCTTCATTAATCAAGGCGTTCCGGAGCAAAACGGAACGCTCATCGGGCGCGATTCAACTGGACATTCCGCTGCGTTTTAAAAGCAAAACCTTTACCCGCATATTCGGATCGGACCGGATCGGGTTGCGGGTGACTGGTAACATTTCCTTCGACCTTTCCGGCAGAACCGAAAAGCGTTCCGGTTCCGCGGTCACCGCGCTGGAGAGCCGCAATACGTTCAGCCCTCGTTTTAAACAGACCCAGCAAATTACCGTGGAGGGGAAGATCGGTGACAAGGTGACCGTTTCCGTTGAACAGAACAGCGAAGCGACTGTGGACATCGAAAACACCCTTAAGCTACGTTACGACGGCGACGAAGACGAGGTGGTGCAAAAGATCGAAGCCGGCAATATTTCGTTGAATTTGCCTTCCACTAAATATGTGATTTTCGGCGGTTCCAATAAAGGCCTTTTCGGCTTGAAGTCTCAACTGCAACTGGGCGATCTGCATTTTACGGCCATCGCTTCGCTGGAAAAAGGGCAGCAGCAGGAGCTGACCATCAGCGGCAGTTCTTCGGAATCCAAAACTGTAATCAAAGATTACGATTTTATCAAGAACCGCTATTTCTTTGCAGACATGTTTTACCACGACCGTTTCGAAGATGGCCTGAAAGACGATCCCCAGACCTTTGCCTATGTGGGTGGCACCGAGATTCTGCAAATGGAAGTCTGGTTATCCGCCAATATTTCCGACAATGACGCCCAGCGCGGCGTGGCGGTACTCAATCCTTACGATTACCTGGATCAAAATCTGGAATATAAAAATATCAACATCGACACGATTCAGGCCCGGGAAGGAAAGGTGGAAACCGGGTATTTTAAGCCGCTGACTTTAGGCACCGATTACACCTTTGATAAATACCGCGGGTTCATCATTCTGAATCAGGCGGTGGACAATAATGCGGTGCTGGCTATCGCCTATGCTACGGCCGACATGCTGGCCAATCCCAACATACCGACGGTGGGTACTCTCCGTGAGACTTTGGCCGATTCCAATCAGGCGGTGGTGCTCAAATTAATCAAACCACGTGCCATGCAGCCCACGGAAGCCTACAAGGAAACCTGGCCGCTGATGATGCGCAACGTGTACTCTCTGGGCGGTACCAATATCCAAAAAGAAGGATTTGAGTTGCGCCTGGAAAATAATATTAAGGGTGATCACGCCACTTATCCGGCCGGCAGCGACCGTTCGTATCTCAACCTGCTGGATCTGGATTTACTGGACGCCAACGGCGCGCCGGTTGAGGGCGGCGACGAAAAAATCGACCTGAATCCGTATATTATTGATTTTGCCAACGGTATTTTAATTTTCCCGGCTCTGCAACCCTTTGATCCTCCTGCGGAAAGCCGTTTCCATGGGCGTCTGCCGGAGGGCGATCTGGTCAAGATTTACGATCTGAGCACCACCAATACCCAGGCTTTCCTGGAAAACCACAAATTTGACATGATCGTAACCTCCAAGAGCACCAAATCTACCTTTGATCTTGGCTTTTATGTGCTGGAAGGCAGCGAAGTGATCACTCTGGGCGGCAGAACTCTGGAACGGGATAAGGATTACACCATCGATTACTTTACCGGACAATTGACGCTGGTCTCGCCAGAGGCGCGCCGCAGCAGTTCGGATATTCAGATTAAGTACGAACGTGCCAATCTTTTTCAACTGGATAAAAAGACCATTTTCGGCGGCCGGCTGGAATACCGTTTCTGGGATAATTCCTTTGTGGGCTTGACGGCTCTGTATTTAAACAAGACCACGCTCGATCAGCGTGTACGGGTGGGGCAGGAACCGTTCCGAAATTTTGTTTGGGATGTCAACGCGGCATTTAAATTTAAACCGCGTATTATTACGCGCTTGCTGGATGCCTTGCCTATTGTGGAGACCAATGCGGAATCGCGCATCAACATCGAAGGTGAGTTCGCCCAGGTTTTGCCCAATCCCAATACCATGAACAATTCCAAAACCGGCGACAACGACGGTGTGGCTTATATCGATGATTTTGAAGCCAGCCGACGGGCCACTACTCTGGGCATCCGATACCGTACCTGGTCTATGGCCAGTGTTCCGGCCATTAATTATAATCTGGGTGCGCAAGCTTTTGACATACAGGAAGGCGACCGCAGCCGTGCTCATATCGTATGGTTTAACCCGTACAATCAAACGCTGATTAAGGAAATCTGGCCCAACCGCGACGTGAATACCCAAACCGGGCAAACCACGGATGTGCTGGGAATCGATGTGTGGCGCGATGAAGGCAGCGATCCGGACAGCGCCTGGGCCGGTATTATGCGTTCCACCATCACCTTCTCAGATCAGCAAAAAACCAAATACATTGAAATGTGGGTCAAAGGTGACAAGGTGACGGTGAATATCGACATCGGGCGTATCTCCGAAGACTGGTACATCCGCGGGAAAAACTTTCGCGGCGAGTCGAGTCTGGGCGGTCTGAATACAGAGGATTTCAATAACAACGGTTTGCTGGAACCGGAAGAAGACGTAGGTCTGGACGGCATCCCGGATGGCGAGCCCGGGGACGATCCCAACGATAACTGGTCGGAACCTAAAAAGGGCGGCATTGATTTTGACGACGGATACATATACGACGGCATCAATGGCACAGAGGGCAGTATTCAAATGCAAGGCGCTCATTATCCGGACACCGAAGATCTGGACGGAGACGGGCAGCTCAGTTTAACCAACGCGTATTTCGAGTATTCGTTTTCGCTGGATTCCTCCAGCGTCGAGGCTAAAAAATGGCTGGTGGGTTCCACCCAGTATGGCTGGCGGCAATTTCGCATACCTCTAAAGGATTTTAACCGTATCATCGGGAATCCGGATCCTAATTTTCAGCAGATCTTTTTTGTTCGCCTGTGGTTTAGCGATTTACCAACCGAACGTACCAGGATCAAAATCGCCACGTTTGATTTCGTGGGCAACGAGTGGGAAGAAAAAGGCGTGGCCGATTCCGAAACAGGGCCGTTCGTGAAAAATGATTCGCTGTTCACTTTAGCCACGTATAATACGGAAGAAAACGTGGAAGCCATTCCCGGTGGTCCGGAACCCTATACGTCGCCGCCCGGCGTTACCGGTATCCGCGACCGGATCACCAAAGCGCTGTCCAAAGAACAATCGCTGGTGATGCGTCTGTTTAACCTGAAGCCCGGCCAGGTGGCGGAAGCAAGGAAAACGCTGTTTAATAATATGAATCTGACGTATTACCGCAATATGCGCCTGTTTATTCACGGCGATCGTTCGCTTCCGGAAAATCCGCCCATGATTACCGATCAGGGTGATACGCTGCAGGAAAAATCGCCCATTCGTTTTTACTTGCGTTTTGGTTCGGATGCGAATAATTACTACGAGTATGGCCAGGATGTGTACAAAGGGTGGAATAAAGTCAATTTTATGGATATTGACCTGGACGAACTGGCCAGAATCAAATCGGTGGATTCGCTGAATATCGGCACATCCGACAGCCTGGTTTTTGTGAAGCACCTGCCCACGGTACCGGACGGCTATTACAAAGCCCGCGGACGACCCAACCTGACCAATATTCGCTATTTTATTATCGGCGTCAAACACCGCGGCGGCGAAATGGGGCGCGATAATTCCGATTTTACCGGGGAAATCTGGCTGGATGAACTGCGTCTTTCCAACGTCAGAAAAGAAAGTGCCACTGCCATGCGTCTGAGTACAGACATTAAACTGGCGGATATCATCAGTTTTAACGCCCAGTGGGAAAGCAAAGATGCGGACTTCCATAACGTCAGCACCCAGTTTGGGAAAGGAAACACCGAGGAAAAACAAAACTATTCCGGGAAGATCACTCTGGACAAATTTTTGCCGTCTTCGTGGGATTTGTCTATTCCGGTGGATGGACGAGCGTCCTTCAGCCGCAGGATTCCCAAATACCGTCCCAGTTCAGACGAGCTGACCGGTTATCGGAACAATACCATCGAAAAGAAATTAAGGTCGTTGTTCGGTTTGCGGGACGTGCCGCCCGAACTGGAGGACGAAATCACCACCAGTGAAGTGTACGGCTTTGGCACCACCATAAAAAAGCGATCCAAGTCCAAACGCTGGTATTTGCGTTACACCCTGGACGGCATGCTGTTTGATTTCGATTATTCCAAAAAGAACAGCAGCAACTGGGAAATCCAATACAACCGCTCCGAGCAGTATAAGGAATCGTTTAAGTACAACATCCCCTTTGGCAAAAAGTTTTACTTTCAACCGTTTAAGTGGTTGAATAAAGTGCCGGTGATTAAAGGGCTCAGTGACCAGAAAATTTACTATCTTCCGGAAAATGTTAATTTTAATTTGAATATTGTGGACTCTGAGTCCGAACAACTGCGCCGCAATTCCACTGAGGTTAAACGGGTGGTGAATACCTCTTCCCAGCGCTCTATGAGAATCCGGTACAATCTGCTGGATCAACTGGGTTTTTCTCTGACCCGTACGCACAAGGCGGACGCCGATTTTGTTGGATTGAAACATGAAGACCTGCTAAAACAAATCCTGACTAAAGGAAATTTCGGGCTGGATACGGATATTAACCAGAATTTGAAAGCGGACTTCCGGCCCAAACTGGTGAAATGGCTGAAAACGGATTTTTCATTCAGTAACATGTTTTCTTATCAATTGGTGAATGCCAATAAATATAAGAACGCGTCCAGTAAAACCGGTATCCGGGGTAATTTTACGCTCAATCCGGGTACACTGATTAAAAGCATCTACACACCGAAAAAATCCAAAAAATCCAGTTTCAGGAAACGGCGCAGTTCGTCCCGCAGGAAAAAAAGATCCAGCGCCAATGATCAGCAGGATCAAAAGAAAAAAGAGACTTCCCAAAAGAAGTTTTCTTTTCCCAATCCGCTGATGGGACTGTACAACATCATCGCTAGTTGGAGCAATGTAAAAGTTACGGTTTCTCAGGATGAACGGGTCAGCCATAAATATCTGGTGGGATTGCCGCAATGGAAATATCAGTTCGGTTTGAGTCCCGATCCGGGGATGCCGCAGGATTCCTCGCTATTGGACCAGGGTGTTAATCTGTTGGGGCCGCTTTCGCAAATCAACCGCTCGGTGCGCACTTCCACCAGCTTCAGCATATCCAAATACGTCCGGGCATCGCTGAATCATGATTATTCCAAGCAGCTTTCCAGTTCGGATTACGGCCGCACGCGCAGCGGAAGCACCAACAGCACCTATTTCGTTATTTCGGACGATCCCTTAAAAAATTACAGCGGGCTGAGCGGTTGGCAGGCCTTTGTTCCGGATTGGAGCCTGCAAATCAGCAATGTGGAAAAATTTCTCTTTTTTTCGAAATTTGCCAAATCCATCAGCATCGATCATTCCCACCAGAGTAAATATACGGAAAGCCTGACCCGCCAAAGGGACGGCTCACTGGCACCGAACAGTCAGACCTTTTCCAATAGCTGGCAGCCGCTTGTGGGAATGAATATCCGCACCAAATGGGGATTTAACGGCACAATGCGATACACCAAGAGCGCCAATTACAGCTACGCGCTCGGCGGCGGCGCTACCAAAACTCAAACCAGTTCTTTTACAATTTCGATGGCATACGCCAGAACCTCGGGTTTCAAAATTCCGGTCTGGCCGTTTAAGAATAAAACCTTTAAGAACGAGATTAATTTCAATTTGTCGTTTGATCTTTCCAGCAATCAAACATTCCAACGTCAGGCCGGGCAGAAAACTTTTGTGGAAAAGCAGAGCAACAAAACCTGGAAATTGCGTCCAGCGGCTACGTATCGGTTCAGTTCGCGCGTACAGGGCAGTTTGTTTTACGAAACCGGCGTGAATGACAACAAGATTTCCGGTAAATACACCTACAACGAATTCGGAATTACCGTTAATATTGCCATTCGGGATTGATGTTTTTGTTGGAAAGTGTTCGCTTCCGGAACTATCTTCCCATATCGGACGCTTAACACAAATGACATTACTTAGGGGAATGTGAGATACGATTATTGATGACACCACAGGATATGAACATGTAATTTTTTGAATATCCATTCATCAATGTCCAATATCCATTTCCAAGGATCGATTGACGAAAAAAACTTGAACATTGGAAATTGGATATTGGTTGTTGAAAATTTAACTGTGTTTATTTGGGTATCCAAAACTCAATAAAGTGATAATAAAACTCAGAGAGCGTTCCATGGAAATGATCAGAAAAGTAGCGATAGTTTTAATTTTTCTAACGGCGTCGGTTTACGCCCAGTTTGACGGTCAGAAGGCCTTTGCCTATCTGGAAAAGCAGGTGGCGTTTGGGCCGCGCAATCCGGGCAGCTCCGGGCATGCCCAGTGTTTGCGGTTTATTGTTGCGGAAGTGCGGCAATATGCCGATTCGGTGCGGCTGCAAACATTCCCTTACGCCGATGCGTTTACAGGCCAGCAGTTTCTACTGACCAATGTGATCGCCTCTTTTAATCCCGGCGCACAAAAACGGATTTTTTTCGCCGCCCATTGGGACACCCGGCCACGGGCGGATTACGACACAAAAGAAAATCGTCATAAACCGATTCCCGGCGCCAATGACGGTGCCAGCGGCGTGGCGGTTTTATTGGAAATGGCCCGTCAGTTGAAGTTAAATCCCCCCGCCATCGGAGTGGACTTGATCTTTTTCGACGGCGAGGATTACGGACGGGAAGGACATCTGGAGGAATATTTCCTCGGTTCGCGCTATTTTGCGAAACATACCGCTGACTATCGTCCGGTCTTTGGCGTTCTGCTGGATATGGTCGGAGATGCCAAATTAACGCTTCCTAAAGAAGGATATTCTTATAAATATTTTCCACATGTGGTGGACAAGGTCTGGAACATCGCCCGGAATCTGGGGTATATTGAATTCGAAGACCGGGTGGGCAATTTTATCGACGACGACCATGTCATTCTGCTGAAACACGGCATTCCCTGCATCGATGTGATCGATTTTTCCTACCCGGACCCGTCACGCAATTACTGGCACACCCTACAGGATACACCGGATAAATGCAGTGCCCAGAGTCTGCAAATTGTGGGCGAAGTGATGATGGAGGTGATTTACAGCGAGCAGTAAATCCTTTTACCTGGTTGATTCTTATGAAAAACTCTTTTTCAAATACAACGCAGCGCTGGGTCAGGGTCACCGTCCGACTGCCGGATTCGTATTTGGAAACCGTTTCCGGTTACCTTTTTTTGCTGGGCGCCGAGGGGCTGTCCCAGGAGAAAGAAGCGTTCACGGCATATTTTTCCGCCGATTGCTGGTCGCCGGAAAAATACGCTTTACTGAAAGAATTTTTAACGCAGGCGGTGGAATCCTTTCGGCCGGAGTTGCTGGAAGTTTCTACTTTGGACGAGCAGGATTGGAACGCGACCTGGAAAGCATACTTTAAACCACACCGCATTACGGCCCGGCTGGTCGTTCGACCTCCCTGGGAAGAATACAACGCCAAAGCGGATGAGAGGGTGATCATCATTAATCCTAAAATGGCTTTTGGCACCGGTCATCACGAAAGCACCAAATTGCTGTTGTGGTTTATGGAGGAATTTATGCTTCAGGGAAAGTCCGTTCTGGACGTGGGCACGGGCAGCGGTATTTTGTCCATTTACGCGGTCTTGCTGGGAGCGCATCCGGTGGTTGGCGTGGATATTGATCCGGCCGCCGTGGATAACGCCCGGGAAAACGCACGTTTGAATCGGGTGGAAGATAAAATACGGTTCTCCGTCGCAACTCTGGATGAAGTTGAAACGCAGCGTTTTGACATTGCCCTGGCAAATATAAACCGCAAAGTGCTGGAAACAATGGCACTGGCGTTCCAAATACATGTAACGGATACCGGAATTCTGTTTCTCTCCGGAATGGTGCAAGCGGACATCCCAATAGTAGAACGCGTGTACGAGCGCGAGGGTTGGCGGATTGTCGCACGGAAAGGTTTGGGCGAATGGCGCGCGCTGGCCCTGCGCCGAAAAGGATGAGTCATGCGCGAACGAACATTGGCTGTGATTGATCTCGGGACCTATTCCGCTTTGTTGTTGATCGCTCCATGCCGGCCGCAAGGTGCGCCGGAGATTCTGGAGCAACAGTTCCGTATTACCCGCCTGGGGCAGGGGCTGGAAACCAACGGACGCATTGATGAAAATACTCTGCATCATACGATTACGGTTCTGAGGGAATACGGAAAACTGGCGGAACGTTGGAAGGTATCCGAAATATTTGTAATCGGAAGCCAGGTGTTTCGCACTGCGGCCAACAGCCGACAGGCGCGCCGGGTAATTGAAGAAGAATCTGGGTATTCGGTGCATGTGCTGAGTACGCAGGAAGAAGCCCGGTATGCCTATTTGGGCGCCGTTGGCACAGGGCAAGGGGAAACGCTGGTGATCGATGTGGGCGGCGGCAGCACAGAGCTGATCCTGGGGCGGGGTGCGGAAATTACCCGCAGTTTTTCCGTTCCGATAGGCGCTTTGCAACTAGCGCAGAAGATGAAGGGGCAGGTCACCTTGTGCAGCAGCGACCGGCTGGGATTGATGCAATATATCAAATTACAGCTTCGGGAAGTCCCTTTTTTTAATGAAATCGGTGCGCAGGAAGAAACGATCGGCACAGGAGGAACAATTTCAACCCTAGCGGCCATGAAACTAAAAATGGAAACCTACGACTGGAAGCGTCTGAACAATGTTTCTCTAAGCCGGAGCGATATTTGGAATTTGTTTTTTGAAATAAACAAGTTAGATTTAGCCCGGCGCAGACAACTGCCCGGCATGGAAGCCGGCCGGGAAGACGTGGTACTTTACGGAGCGTTGATTTTTTTAACCCTTATGGAACTACGACAAATTGAATGGATTCGGGTCAGTGACCGCGGTTTGCGCTACGGTTATTTGTTGTTTCAATGTAATAAACCGTAAGGAATTTTGTAATCTGCAAATTAGGAGCGATTTGTGAGAGTAACAGGTATTTTGTTTGTTTTGCTGATGACCGGAATGTTGTGGTTGGCATGCAGTAATTCCACCGAACCAAACAAAGGGCCGGGACAAATTGTAAAAACGGAAGTCCCGGACAGTATAGCCATTCCGCCGGCCGGTTATTTTAACCGCGCTCTGGTAAAAGCCTGGGTGGAAGATCCTGATGGGTTATCGGATGTGGATTCGGTGTATTTCTTTTCCCAAAAACCAAACGGTGAATACGCAAACGGAGGGAAGCCTTTTCCGCTGGTGGATAATGGGATGCCTTTCAATATTCAGAATCCATGGGAAGAAGCTGGCGATGAAAAAGCCGGGGACGGCATCTATTCCCTGTCCATTCTGGTCCCTAACGATGCGCAGACAGGGAGGTACCTTTTCACCTTTTATATGCGGGACAAGGCGGGTAATTTATCCGAAGCAAAAGTTGATTCAATAGAGGTGTACAAGTAAATGAAAAATATTATCTGGTTATTGATGTTAAGCGCGTCCCTGGTGTGGGGGCAGAATCTGTACAAGACTTCCTATGTTCTGGGGGAAGAACCCAAATATTTTCAGGACCGGTTGTACGGCAACGGAATCGTGGATTTGCTGGCGAAAGATTCTGTGATCTGGGCCGCCACCGGTTACGGCTTAAGTAAAGGCGTGTACGATCCGGCCACCTCTGAATGGAAGTGGCGCTCCTTTGACAGTGAGGACTATCTGTCCAAGGGCGGGGTTTCGGCTATGGGCTACATGGACGACGCCACACTCTGGATCGCTACCGCCTATGACACGTTAATCCAGGAAGATCATCTCCCTGCCGGAGGCGGGTTAAGTTACACCCGGGACGGCGGAAAAACATGGATTCATGTACCGCAGCCAGTGGATTCGTTGAATGTGAATTATGCGCCTACTACCACGGTAGTGCAGAATTTGACCTACGATATCGCTTTCATCGACAGCACCATCTGGATTGCTACGTTCGGCGGCGGACTGCGCCGTTCGGATGATATGGGCAAAACCTGGCAGGTAGTAACCACGGACAGTTTGTTTTTTTCCAGTCTGGCTAATCTGAACCATCGCGTATTTTCCTTGCTGGCCGTGGAAGATACGTTGTGGGTTGGCAGCGCCGAAGGCATCAGCAAAACCACGGATAACGGGCTTACCTGGCAGCGTTTTCGGTTTAGCGGCGCGGATTCTGCGACCATTTCCGGCAATTTCATTGTGGCCCTTAATTATCAGCCGGAAACGCATACCATCTGGGCGGCTACTATTGAGGCTGAAAATCTGGAAGAGCGTCGGGGTGTCAGCTTTTCGTCCGACTGGGGAAAAACTTGGCAGCGCCTGCTCATAGACGAAGGGATTTTCCCGCATAATTTTGCGTTTTACGGTTCTCAGGTGTTTATCGCAGCCGATCGCGGACTTTACTACCGTAAAGCAGAAGGGGAAGATTGGGAAGTCCTGACCGCGCTGCACGATCCCATAAGCGGAAATGAAATTTTTCAGCAGGAATACTATTCCGTTGAGGTGCAGCAATGGAACGGGCTTTCTTTTGTCTGGCTGGGCAGTTCGGACGGGTTAGCCTGGAACACTCCGGATAATTTCACCGGCAACTGGCACATTATCCGCTCTTACGTGCCAGTGCAGCTAAGACCCGAACCGGCGGTTTACGCTTATCCGTCGCCATTCTCGCCGAGCAGGCATCTTTACGCCCGCTTTGTCTATGCGGAAAACGGAAGTTTAAAGGAACCCATCAAAATTTACGATTTTGCCATGAACATGGTGGCAGAAATCCCCTTGGACAGCTATCAGCCCAAATGGGACGGGAAAAATTTGTCCGGAAAAGTGGCCGCCAACGGTGTGTACTTTTTCCGGGCCAATGTGGACGGTAAAATTGTCTGGGGTAAACTAGTGGTTATCAATTAGCTGGAGAAAAAGCATGAAACGCATCGCATTTTTAATATGGGCCATTTTCATTTTTTCGCTGGCGGCAAATGCGGCCAGTAACGGAGGATATGCCGGTTCGTTTTTGCAATTGGGTCTGGGTGCGCAGTCCATGGCGCTGGGCAACACCGGATTAGCCGGCTATAATACATACAGCGTCTTTTACAATCCGGCATTAGGCGCAAAAGTGCAGGGTAAAATGGCGGCATTGTCTTACAGTTTTATGTCGCTGGACAGAAAGTTCAATTTTGTGGGATATTCCATGGCCATTCCAAGGGAGGCCGGAATTACGGTAGGTTGGATTAACGCCGGTGTGAATGATATTCCCATGGTCAGCGAGATCGGAGAAATCACCGGTAATGTGGAGCATTCCGTCAACGCCGCTTTTTTTACGTTTGGCAGGCATTTCGGATCGAAGCTGGCGGTCGGGGTAACCTTAAAGTTGCTCTGGGAATCCATGAATTTTGGCACGGACGCTTATTCTTCTAACGGGGTAGGATTTGATTTCGGTTTATTGTACATGGTCAATGACAACGTTTTGCTTTCCGCTGCGGTGCGGGATGTGGGCTCCAAGCTCAAGGCCAACACGGCCGATTTGTTCGAGCATGGCGGAACCACGATTGACTATTTCCCGCAGAAATATCATTTCGGAGTCCGTTACCGTACGCCGCTGCCCTGGTTACGAGTACTTTACGAGGCGGAGCTGAGCAGTCAGAGTGTGTTTGTCAATCATGCCGGAATCGAAGCGGCGCATAAGGACCTGCTGGCTTTGCGCGTCGGTTTAAATGGTTCCAATCCCACATTTGGCGCCGGGATGGGATTTCATTTTATGCGGTTTAAAAGTAAATTGGATTACGCGTTCATTCCGTCGCTCATCGACGAAGGAAGCAGTCATGTATTTTCCTGGTTGATCGCGTTCTAGTCGGGATGGCATCGCTTCCGGGTGCGCTGTTCTTAAGAGCGTTTGGGATGAGTCGTTTTTATTGACCCACCCCGACCTCGACGCCGTCTCGGTCGCCCCTCCCTGCGGCAAAAAGCAGGGAGGGGCGGGAAAAGTGCCCAAATTCAATCAGGTGTAAAAAAAATAAAAGTGGAGTCAGCGATTAAATAACCGATAGAAGGTCAGAAAAAACCTTATGGATCAAGTTATGATAGCAAGTAAGACGTTAAAACTATTCTTTACGTTTTTTTTCGTGTTTGGCATATTAAGAGCGGAATCCGGCGGCAATGGGATGTCGTTTTTAAAAATGGATGTGGACAGCAGGGCGGCGGCGATGGGTGGGGCCTACACGGCGCGTGTAAGCGGTGCCGGGGCGGCCTATTGGAACCCGGCCGGTTTGGCCGATGTGGCCAATCGCAATCTGCTCTTAATGCATACGGCCTGGTTGGCGGATATTAGCCAGGACTTCGCCGCCGTACAGTTGATGCATGGAGTGCATAATCTGGCGCTGTCTGTCAATGTGTTTACGATTCCGGGTGTGGAAATCCGCGGGGATCAGCCAACGGATCAGCCCTATGGCAAGGTGGACGCGGTGAATTTTTACGCCGGCATTTCCTATGGCCGGGCGCTTAATGACACCTGGCGGGTTGGTTTTACCGTGAAGTACCTGTACGAAAAATATTACCTGGAAAGCGCGCCGGGCTGGGCTGTGGATGCGGGTGTGATCGGGAAAAACCTGCTGCCGGATGTAACGGTGGCGCTGGTGGTGCAGAACCTGGGACGTATGAGTCCGTTGCAAGAGGAGCGCACGCCTCTGCCGCTAATGGCGCGTCTGGGTGCAAATTATCTTTTGCCGGTGAAAATTATGCGGCAAAACCCGTCGCTTTCCTGCGATGTGCAATGGATAAAAGACGAAGCAGCGTATCTCAGAGCAGGGATGGAACTTCCGGTATGGAATTACCTGTTTTTAAGGGGCGGATGGATCACCGGAAACGATCAGACTCTGTTTACCGGGGGCGCGGGGCTGGAATTCGGTGCGTTTCATCTGGATTACGCCTTTGTCCCGGTGCAGGATAATCTTGGCACCGGCCACCGGCTGTCGCTGGGGTTTGTTTTTTAATCGGGAAAATACCGGTAGCCGCAGACTTTACGTCTGCGCAAGGGACAAAAAAGCATAGCCGCAACGGCAGATAAAACAGTTTTTTTAGCGAAGTATTAAATAAAATTAACCGTTATTAATGTATTCTCAGCAAAAAAGAATAATATTTTCCAAAATATTTGAGCAATCC
>CAZJNP010000014.1:0-18544 GCA_964547355.1 uncultured Calditrichaceae bacterium | reverse complement strand
CTTTAGAAAATTGGTGCTCCACAAAAACTCTTTTTTATCTGCAAAACCAATACTAATAATAATCTCTGAAATTCATCCTTTAACACCCGGTCGATCTGCAAAATTCATGCCTTTGGAATTCTATATTTTTTTTAAACATGCGCATGATGAAAGAACCCTTTACGGACAAATGATCTTTTTTTTCTGTAAATATTCTATCCGAATATGCTATAGGATAACGTTTCACAGAACGTTCCAAACAATCCATTTTGAAACATTCTGTTTCCCCTTTCTATAACCCTTGAAAAAACACTCATCTAATTAAGAATATTAAAATCTCTGAAACACGATGTTTCAATTTTGATTCCCCTTCCCGGAATATTTCTTTGCTCCGCCCTTGATATAAAAAGGATTACGCCCCTCGATCTTATTGGCACATCATTTGTAAAGCATTGTACAAAAGAATCCTTTCACAAATCAGGTGGGAAACAATGATTAAGAAATTACTATTACCGTTTTTTCTTCTCGTCTTATTTTTCGGCTGTACCCGGCTTATGGAAGAAGAAAACGCCGGGGAAAATACATTTGCCAGTAATGACGGATGTGTTTATTGCCATACAAACGAAGCGAGGCTGAAAGTGTTGGCCCCGCCCGAAGACGGCGAGGGCGGCGCAGGTGGTGGCTGAGGCGGCTCCGTGGCTCCGTTGGAGCCCTGGCAAAAGGTATTCATCAATCTAGGGCGAAACGCTTCTGTGGCAGAACTCGACGTCCATTTACGGGATTTAACCTGCGTGGATTGTCACGGCGGTGACAATACCAAACCAAATAATAAGAATGCCGCTCATAAAAATTTTAATCCCGATCCTTCGGCTCTGGACGCACAGGGCAAGAATGTCTGCGCAAATTCCGGCTGTCATGATGATGTGGTCAGTACATATAAAAATAGTTTGCATCAAAATCTGTGGGGTGAACGTAAATGGGTGGCTTTGCGGATGGGATACGACTCGTTCGATCAATGCCCGCAATCCACTCAACAGGGATTTAACGGAGAATGTACCAATTGCCACGCCACATGCGGCGATTGCCATGTTTCCATCCCCAACAGCGCTGGTAAAGGTTTTATCAGCTCCCATAAATTTATGCAAAGACCGGATCAAACTAACAATTGTATGGCCTGCCACGGTTCCCGACTAGCACACGACTTTTTAGGTGATTATAATATTTACCCTGTACGATACAAAGATGTGCACTCCAATTATTTTACCTGCATCGATTGCCATGGCGGCACCGAAATGCACGGCACCGCTTCAGCCACTACCGATCGCTACCATTACGACCAATTGCCTTCCTGTGAACAGAGCGGATGCCATGAACCCGATTCTTTGGCACAAATTAACAACTACCATAAACAACATTACGACCAGTTGTCCTGTTATGTTTGCCATTCCCAGCGCTATAATAACTGTACCGGTTGCCATGTGAAAGATGAATGGAAAACCGACCCCGAGTATCAAAACAATAACCCGGCCGAAGATTTCCGAATTGGTTATAATCCCAATCAAACGGAAAACGGACGTTTTCGGTTTGAGTTTATTACCGTACGCCATATTCCCGTGCAAAACAATACGTACGCCAACTGGGGAGCAGAATCGGCCACTTTACCGGCTTATGATATGTATCCCACATGGAAATACACTACGCCCCACAATATTCGAAGATTTACAGCGCGTACCGATACCAGTGATAATAAACTGTGCTGGGAAAGCTGCCATACCAAGGAAGGCTTTGGTAATCCGGAAAATAAGAAATACTTTTTATTTCAGGACTATATTCAATCGAATTGGCCGGACGAAGTTAACGCCAATCAGTCCACGGTCGTGGATGGTCACCTTCCGTCCGGGTGGGAATGATATTCTGAAAATCCTTAATCAACCATTTAACACAAGGAGTTTGTTATGAAAAAGTTTTTAGCACTTTTAACCATTTTTGCACTATTATTTGTTATCGGTTGTAGCGAATCTACCGACAATGAGGAGGTCAACGAATTCGAGACCTTAGTTAATTATCTGGAAGCCCAACCGGCGGAATCCGGACAGTGGGTAAACCACATGAGCGGCTGGATTCTGGATTACAGCGGCTTAAATCTAAGCAACTATTTTATTCTTGATTTACGCGGTACCGACGACTTTAATGCCAATCACCTGGAAGGAGCGGTAAATTCCACACTAACCAACATGTTCGACACCGTAAAAGACGCCACCAAACCGATCCTTTGCGTGTGCTATTCCGGGCAGACCGCTTCTTACGCCCATACACTGCTCAGAATGAAAGGCATCGAAGCCTATGTGCTCAAGTTCGGTATGAGCATTGTGGACGCTTCTCTGGATAAATGGACCGCCAATTGTTCCAACCAGTACGCCAATAATCCGAACTGGGAAAAAACCGCTTCTCCGGCTTTGCCGAAATTCGATCCGCCCACTTTAAGCACCGGTAAAACTAAAGCCGAAGAAATTCTGGACGCCAGAATTGAATTTGCGCTGGGCGACTGGGGCAACCGGCTGATTACCGCTGCCACTGTGATGGCAAATCCGGAAAACTACAACATCATGTGCTACTGGCCGGAAAACGTTTACAATGATTATGGCCATATTAAAGGCGCTTATCAGCTTACGCCGAGCACTCTGACCACCGACCAAAACCTTTATGTGTTTGATCCGGCCGGGAACAACATTCTTTACTGCTACACCGGCCAAACCGCGGCGGCTACCATTGCCTATCTGGAAGTGCTGGGCTACGATGTTAAATCCATTGCGTATGGTACAAACGCCATGATATGGGATGTACTACTCGACCACAAATGGCCTAAACCTTGGGGCGAATAATATTTGGTCATTTGTTTATTTTTTGGGAAGGATGTAAAATCCTTCCCTTTTTCGCTATTTTAACCAATCAATGGAATTGGAAAAATGAAATATCTACTTATCAGTTTTATCTTTCTCGTTTCCTTTGCTTATGCCCAGAAAATTGACGGTAGCGTAAGTACGGGCATACAGATGGGAACGCCTTTCTGGAACAGCGATAACTATTCGGATGGGAACGTCATCGACTCCGCCGATACATTTATTCGCAGCGTGAGCAGGATTCAACTGCAGGGACGATTCGGATCTCATTTTAAGATAGTTATGAGCGCTTTACGCAGCGACGGTTTTCAATCCGAGAACCGTCTGGCCGAAACAAAATTTTACACCTTTTACGGGCAATATGCTTTTTCCGGAGGCCGTATAAAAGCGGGGCGTTTCCTCCCTTTCATGCGTTGGATCAGAGGGTCTGTGGACGGCGTTGATTTTTCCTGCAATATCACCCGTTGGTTAAACGTTCAGGTACTGGGCGGCTTGCACACCCCCTATGGAAAAATTTACGATAGCGATCGCGCTATCCGTGTGGCTTACGGTCATCTACAGTTCATGAAAGGAACGAACCGCCTGAAAATAAAAGCCTACAACGATGAAGATAAAACCATCGTAGGCTTCGACGTGTACGGAAGCATGGGTAAAATGCATATCGGCGGAAATTACGGATTCGATATTACAAACAAGCACATTAACGACGGTGGATTAAGTTTGTCCTATCCCTGGGGAAAGAAGCTCTTTTTAGCGGCCAGTTACCGACTGTTCCGAACTTTACCCTGGATTTTTGGACATATTAATTATGAAAGCTATCTGATAGATCGGTTAGCTGTTAGCGCAAGATACTATCTTTTCGATCATTATACATTAAATTTTACTCAATTGGTCACTTTAACTTCGGAACATACTGATTATTTGTCGCTGCTGATCTTATCCACTAAATTTATTCATCTCGGAATTAATTATATGAGCGGCGACCGTGATATGCAACGCCTGGGCCTGGTTTTAGGTGCAAACTATACCTTCTGGAAAGACCTGACCCTTTCTGCCGGCCTCGCCCCGACAGACTATCTGTTTGTAAATATGAACGAACATGAACAAACCGTGGCATATTATTTACGCCTGCGGTACCGTTTTCTTAAACGGTTCCTGATAAACACGAATTTAAACTTTTACCAGAATAATGAAGCCCTGCATTCACCAGTGCGCGGCGGTATTCAGTTGATGTACTATTTTGGGAGCTAAATCTTATGAAAAAAGTATTTTTTAGCAGCATGCTCCTCATCGGTCTGCTTTTAGCAGGTTCCTCCATAACATGGAAATCGGATTTAATTTTTTCCCACAAATTTCATATGGAAGAAGTGGAAGCCGACTGCGCCACTTGTCATGATCCGGCAGCAAATAGCATAACCGGGCAGGACGATCTTTTGCCGGAGATGGAAACCTGTTATGAATGTCATGATGAAGATGATACCGAATGTACGGTATGCCATCGCCAACCGGACGAACCGATTTTGCTTCCTCGTATTGCAGATTATTCGCCTAAATTCACCCATAAAAATCATATCGCGCGCAATATTCCCTGTGAAAAATGCCATCCGGGTATCGCGCAATCCGAATCGGTGGAGCAAGGGCTTCATTTACCTCAAATGGCCACCTGCATGTCTTGTCATGAACTGCCGCAAACCAGCGAGGGGTGCTATTTGTGCCACACAAAAGACGAATCCTTAACGCCCGCCAGCCATCTCGCCGATTGGACGCACAGGCACGGATTGCTGAGTGAAGCAAATCGACAGGAATGTTATACCTGCCATACGGAAAACTACTGCGCCGATTGTCATCAGGGAGAAAACCTGTCCAATCAAATCCATCCGCCGGAATTTATTGCCACCCATTCCATTAGCTATCTAACCAGAGAAAGCGATTGTGTAGGTTGCCATCAGGGTAAAGAGTTCTGCGCGGAGTGTCATGTCCATGTAAACCATGTGGTGCCTGCCAGCCACCATCTGCCAGACTGGGCAGCCTCCGGACATGGCGAAGCGGCCAGAACCGACTTTGAAAATTGCACCGTTTGCCATTTAAGTTCCGATTTAACTTGCGCAGAATGTCATAATTAGAGAGGAGTGGACATTGCGATTTACTATTCTTTTTCTTTTGTTACTATCCCTCGTCAATGGACAAGAATATACATGCATGGATTGTCACGGCGAGCCCTCTTTATCCATGTACATAAATGATACCACTTCCGTTTCGGTATTCGTGGATATCTCCAAACTGGCAAAATCTGTACATGCCGACCTGGAGTGCACGGACTGCCATACCGGTACCGCTCAACATCCTGATGAGCGCCCTCTTCCTGAACCGGCCTGCAGTGATTGTCACGATGACGCCTCAGAAGAATACGAAGTCAGTATCCACGGGAAAGCATTTCATCAAGGGAATAAAAGCGCCGCCACGTGTTGGGCTTGCCATGGTAGCCACGAAATCAGAGCCGCGGACGATTCGCTCTCTTTAGTCTATAACGGCAATATCGTACACACCTGCGGCCAGTGCCATTCCGATCCCAAAATCATGAAGCTGTTCGGGCGCCGAACCATGGATCCAGTGAAGGAATATAGTCAGAGTATCCATGGTAAAATCTATCGGGATGATCCCAACGCACCGGTCGCTAACTGTATTGTGTGCCACGGTAGTCATAAAATTATACCGGCTGTGGAACCGGACGCACCGCTTAATAAACTGAACATCCCTAGCACCTGCGGCCAGTGCCATCAGGAAGAAGAAAAAGAATACCAGCAGAGCATTCATTGGCAGTCTTTGAAACGGGGACGTTATAAATCGCCAGTCTGCACGGACTGCCATGGGGAGCATAATATTCATCTTGCCGAAAGTGAAGAAGCCGTAACCACTCCTTTACTACAAGCTACAAAACTTTGCGCCAATTGCCATTCCAACGTTACGTTAATGGAGCGTTTCGGACTGGATGCCCAACGGCTGGATTCCTATATGAAAACGTACCATGGTCTGGCCGTTTTAAAAGGATCGCCCGAGGCCGCAACCTGCACCAGTTGTCATGAAGTTCATGATATCCGTAGTAAAACGGATACCCTGTCCACCGTTCATGTGAACAACAGGCTCCATACGTGCCAAAATTGCCACACCAACGCCAATCAGCAGTTCGCCATGATCGACGTACATCCGGTGACGTTGAAAGGCCGAAACAAAGTGGCTTATTTCTTTAAGATATTTTACATCTGGATGATCATCCTGGTTATTGGTGGTATGTTTATTCATAATTTTATTATATTATTTTATCATCTGCGCGAAAAATACCGGGCACGTAAAAACGAACCTTCTTATCCCAGATTTCAGTCTTTTGAGGTGTACCAGCACTTTTTGCTGATTCTTAGCTTTATGACATTGGTGGTCACCGGTTTTGCTCTCAAGTTCCCGGACGCCGGCTGGGTGCAGCTTCTGGTACAAATTGGGCTGGACGAACCCATACGCTCTCTTATTCATCGCATTGCGGCAGTGACTCTGGCCGTCATCTCTTTTATCGAATTCTTCTACCTCGTTTTTTCACGCAAGGGACGCCGGGACATCAAAGCGTTAATGCCCACACGGAACGATTTGATTCACGTCTGGCAGAACATGCGCTTTTATTTAGGTTTAAGCACGGAACGCCCGCGTTTTGGACGCTTTGACTACACAGAAAAAGCCGAATATCTGGCGCTTATTTGGGGCGTTTTCGTAATGGGCGCCAGTGGTTTTGTGCTCTGGTTCCCGGAAACATTTATCGGAATTTTACCCTCCTGGTTTTTTGAAACCGCCGAGGTGGTTCATTATTACGAAGCCTGGCTGGCTTCTCTGGCTATTCTGATCTGGCACTGGTTCTTCGTTATTTTTCATCCTGAAAAATATCCTTTGAACATGACCTGCCTGGACGGAAAAATAACTAAAGAAGAACTTGTTCACGAACATCCCACGGAATACGAGGAATACGTAGGAGACAAAGGCGAATAATTATTGGTTAAACCAGCCCTTTGCCACCCCAAACAGGCTCTTTTGTTCAGGAGCCTGTTTTTTTTTGCATAAATAAGCGTTCAACTCTTATGGGAATTATCGTCTCCTTTGATCAGATCCCGCGCCACCCGGCACACGTGCATAAGGCTTGATATTAATGAGTCCGACGACGATAGGAGCTTTTCGTTCGGGGAATAAACGTGCGCAATGCGATTTGATTCCTTTTATTCTTTTGATTAAGTTTGTTCAATAGTATTACAAACTTTTAACGGAATCTGCCTAACCGATGTCTAAAACATTTCATTATCGTAATCATATATTGCATTGCGAAGAAATTGATCTGGTGCAGTTTGCACAAACACATCAAACCCCGTTCTATCTTTACAGCAAACGCGAGCTGGTGAATAACTGCCGTCAGGTGCTGGCCGCCGGACAGGGACTGGATTTTCTGCCCTGTTTTGCGTTAAAAGCCAACTTCAATCCGGCCCTGCTAAAAATTATCCGTAACCTGGGGTTTGGCGCCGATGTGGTTTCCGGCGGCGAACTGCAATTTGCCCTGAAACTCGGTTTTGCTCCGCAAAAAATCGTGTTTGCCGGCGTAGGCAAAACCGAGGAAGAAATCGAATTTGCCATACGCCACAATATCCATTCCCTCAACGTGGAATCGGAGCAGGAGTATTTAACCGTTGCCAGGATCGCAAAACGGTTGCAGCAAACAGTGCGCATCGCCGTACGGGTAACGCCGGATATCGACGCCCAAACGCATTCCTATATTTCCACGGGGAAGCATATTAACAAGTTCGGCGTTTCTGCGCGTAAAGCCCTTTCGCTCTACAAAATGTCCTTAGATGATCCCTGGATCGATCCACAAGGTGTGCACGTGCATATCGGATCGCAGATCACCACACCGGAACCGTTTCAGGAAGCGATTGCTTTCTTGCGTTCGTTTGTGGAAGAATTAAAGGGACTGGGCGTAGACCTGCGTTTTCTGGATTTGGGCGGCGGCATCGGTATTAACTATTCCGCCGATTTTCTGACCGACCAGCCTTCCACCTACATTAATGATATCCTACCCGTTTATCTTGACGGATTAAAGGACCTCAATCTCAAATTAGTTGCGGAACTGGGACGGTCCATCATCGGTTCCGCCGGCATCCTGATCAGCAAAGCCTTGTATCAGAAAGACACCGGCGTTAAACAATTCCTGATCGTGGATGCGGCCATGAATAATCTCATCCGCCCCAGTCTTTACCAGGCGTACCACGAAATTGTCCCTTTGATCCGTGACCAGCGTGGTAAAAAAGTTATGGACGTTGTGGGTCCTGTATGCGAAACCGGTGATTTTTTAGCGCAGAACCGGGAATTGCCGGATATTCAACCCGGCGAATATTTGGCCGTCACCGGCGCCGGAGCTTACGGTCAGGCGTTGTCTTCCAACTACAATTTGCGCCCGCGCGTGGCCGAATATCTGGTGGATGGAGATCGGGTAACGACCATCTACAAAGGACAAACCATAGAAGAAATTGCCCTGGAATTCGGGATATGAATCATGGGACCAACGATCGCTCAAATTAATCATGCCCATTTGATACACAATCTGAACCTGATCCGCCAGGCCGTGCATCCGGCTCGGGTCATGGCTGTGGTTAAGGCCAATGCTTACGGACACGGCAGCGTAGAAGTGGCTAAAACCGCTTTGACCAACGGAGCCACCTGGCTGGGCGTAGCCTTCCCGGAAGAAGGAATCGAACTGCGCCGGGCTGGCATTCGGGCACCCATTCTGGTTTTCGGCGCCCAACTGCCGGAATATTTCGAAGAATTCCTGCACCACGATCTGGATTTAACCCTTTCTTCTGCGGAACAAATCGAACCGCTGAAAAATGCGTGCCTTCGATTAAACAAAAAAGCCCGCGTGCACATCAAAGTGGATACGGGAATGGGACGGGTCGGCTTTTTGCCCGAAAAAGACCGAACGACACTTTTGCGCATTTTAAAGGAAGACGCCTTTGAAGTAACCGGTGTCTATTCGCACCTTTCTTCTGCTGACGAAGACGATCTGGATTACACCTTCCGCCAGGTGGAACGTTTTAAACGTCTGCGCGCATTTGTGCTGGAGCAAACAAATCAGAAACCGCTGTTTCATCTGGCGAATTCCGCGGCCATTATGCGGGTCCCTGCGGCCTATTTCGACATGGTGCGACCGGGCGTGATGCTCTATGGCAACCCCCCGGGACCGGATTTTAATCTACAATGGGATTTAAAAGAAGTGATGCGCTTTGTCTCTAAAGTGGCGGCAGTGAAAGAGCTGGAAGCTAACCATCCGGTCAGTTACAATCGGCGCTATTACACGCCGCAAAAAACCAAAATCGCCATCATTCCGGCCGGTTACGCCGACGGGTATAACCGACGCATGACTAACACCGGGGTCGTGCTGATCCGCGGTCGGCGGTATCAAATCGCCGGTACCGTGTGTATGGACCAGATGATGGTCGATCTGGGACCAAACACGGATGTCCGCCCCGGTGATGAAGTGGTGCTTTTCGGGAAACAGGGAAACGACCATATCCGGATAACAGACGTTGCACGCACTCTGAATACCATCCCTTACGAAATCACCTGTTGGGTTTCCGGCCGCGTTCCCAGGTACCATATAAATTCATAGACTTTTACCGCGTAGTTTATTATATTCTAAATAGTATCAGAGATTAACGGAGCTCCAAATGAAAAAATTATTTTTTCTGATGTTCGTTTTGGGAACGTTTACCTGTATTCAGGCACAGGTCTTGCAGGTATCCGTAACCGTCGAAGCCAGCCATTTGCCATCCGACCAGCAAGGTGAGCTGATCGGGTTTGGTGACAAAGTGGAACAGTATTTTAACGGTTACACCTGGGTAGAAGATGAATATGAATACGATGTGGAATGCAGCGCCAGAATCATCATCGAAACCGTTCAGGAAAAGACATACGAAAAGCTGTACAAAGCCCAGTTTTTAATTTCCTCCTCATCAGGCGAAGTGTTCTATGACCGCTCTTGGGAATTCCCCTACACCAAGGACGCGCCGCTCAGTCACACGAAAGCGCAGTTTGACCCGTTGACCCATTTTCTCGATTTTTATGCCTATATGATTCTGGCCGGAGAACTGGACACCAACGATTTACTGGTCGGAACACCACTATACAACCAGGCACAGGAAATCGCCAATCAGGGCTTGTTAAGTAAATATAAACGCGGCTGGAACCAGCGGCTGGAAACCGTATTGATGATTACCAACGCGCGTACCAAACCCCTGCGAGAAATCAAACCGGACTTTTTTGAAGCCCTGTACGAATTGGAAGAAGGGAATATTTCCAAAGCTTTCCAGTTAGCGCAAAATGTCTTTAAGGGCTTGAAAAAAGTACACACCATGCAGCCGAACAACAAGTACCTGCAGATGTTTTTCAACTCTCATTACAACGAACTGGCAAAACTTTTCCGGGGACATAAGGATTTTCTGGACCAACTGGTGGAAATAGACAGTAAACACCGGGAAGCGTACAGGAAAATGATGAGCGATTGATCGAATCAGAAAATAGATAAACAGAATTAGATTAAAGAAAAAAAGGGACGGCATAATGTGTGTCGTCCTTTTTTATTACGTGACCGAGAGGAATTTGATTTGAATGCCCTAAACCATCTTCCGCCTAATCCGGCTTATAACTAGCGCTCCCTTTTTAACGGGCATGGCGTCTGTTTACCATCATTCCATTATGACGGGTTGTTGATAATATATTTGCGGATATGGTTTAATTCCTGTTCATCGCGGATGATGTGTTCCCAATAATTGCGCTGCCATAAAGAATAAACATCGGTGTTTTGACGAAACCATTTGGTTATACCGATTTTAAAACCACGGATAATGGAACCGATTGTTTTGGATGGTGAACGAAATGTATTATCGTTATGGGATGGTAGGGGCGAAACATTTTTCGCCCCTACATTTGCCATATCCACATTTTCCATTCCCACGGACGATTTTTTTTTCGCCCGTACGTTTTTCATTTCCCAGAATTTTCCGGTATCACCATGATTAATTATACAAATGATTCCATGCACATGGTTTGGCATAATAATAAATTCATCCAATTTGACATTGGGGAAATGGTCCGGAATATTCAACCAACATTTCCGAACGATTTTGCCCCTATCGTTCAATATCATTTTACCGTTCTCCACCCGGCAAACAACCGTTCCCGGTTTTGCACCACGATGGTTATAAAATACCAACCCGGTTGCGAATAATCGTATCCGGACAGACGGATGGACGGCCGGTGGTGTTTATGCGGATTGTAACGGGACATGGCCTGTCTCCAGCATAACCGGTACAAGGTATAGTATGACGTAAGGATAAAGCAATCTTTTAGGAATGTTGTTATCTCCGTAAAACTTCTTTTTGGATTGCTTTATCCTTACACTGGCAGAATCCCTTGCCATCCTCCCCTTTACCTCATCTTATAAACTCACATACTCCTGCCTGCGCTCGCCACGATAGCGCAGCGTATTGGGATAATCAATAATCCCTGACAAGCCGCACGCTATAGCCCAAATGCTTAAGTTCGACGCTGCGTCTTACGTATGAATCATCGTAAGCCAGGTAGCGCAAATAGGCGCGGGAACCGTACTCAGTAGCTGACCACCAGAAGCCGTAGTAACCGATAGTGCCGAATGCCCCATCGCTGCCACGAATACCGCCCGGAAGAGCCGTAAACCCGCTGGAATTAGTGGCGCCTTTGTTTGGGCTTTCCCAATGAGTTCTGCCGCGTTCCTTTAATTTGCCGCCCACATTTGCTGCCAGATATTTTTCCAATTCTTTCCAATCTTCATCTGTCGGTACGTGCCAGCCGGGAGGGGCAATGTTGCGTGGGTCGTTTACCGCGTACCAGTTATACAACCGGCCGTAAGTTGCGGCATTGTTCAAATTGTTGTCATAATTGCAGTATGCGCCGGTTCTAAGGTTTTTCCATTCCGATTTGCTGATCACGTTTGGGATAGGGTCGCCGTTGCGGTAATGGGTTACTCTTAAATTCTCGGCCATCCATACCTGGTTGCCAATTTTTACGGTTTTATACACGTTGCCGTCTATGTCGGTCATTGTGCCGTATGTTATCCCGCCCTTCTCCGTTTGGGAGTATGGTGATATGCTGCTCCCTTTTGGGGCATATGGCAATAGGTCCCTCCCAGTTTGGGCGTATGATGATACGCCCTTACGTAATTTTATCTCGGTAACCGTTGTCCGACGCTCGTTTATGGTTATTTTCTTGGTCTGCGCGCCGTAGCCGGAGTCGCTGCATTCCAGCTCATAATCACCTACCGGCAGGTCTTTTATATATTTCATCCCGGTCCAGCTTTGCACCGTACGTCCGTTTTGTTTTAAGGTAACCTTGGCGGATAAAGGTTTTACCTTAAACTGCAATTTGCCGGTTTTTGCGGTCAGATTGTAAGTTTTGCTTAAAGTCCGGCCGCGTTCAATGGTTATGGTTTCGCTTTGCGGGTGATAGCCGCTTTTGGATATTTCAATTTTATAGCGGCCCGGGGCAAGTTCAATATTGGAACGATTGGAATAATCTTCTTTGTTTATCAAAACCTTAGCGTCGGGAGGCGTTACATTCAAACTCAGGCTACCACTGTTTTTACTTAAAGTGTAACTAAAGGTATTGCGGCCGCCTTCGGTTACAGTTATGGTTTCATTTGCTTCAAGATAGCCTGGCTTGATCAGCTTTAATCGGTATTGCCCCGGGTAGAGGAAAAATCCGTCGTCGGTTAGGCCCTTTTCTACATTGTCTAAGTAAATACGCGCCCCTTCGGGTGTGGATTTTATAAGCACCTGCTGCAGGTCCACTTCACTAAGGGTTTCATTAAACACCACCTGGTCTTTGGAAACGATTATGGATTTACTGACCGTTTTGAATCCGTCTTTTTTTATTAGAAGTTGATGGCGGCCTTTGCTCAACTCAACGGGTTTGCCGCTGTGTACGGTTTTACCGTCAATGGTAATCCGTGCGTCCGGCGGCTGGACAAAAACAATCACCGGCAGCAGAGCGCTCGTTTTGGCCTGGCCTTTGATTTTAATCTTCCACACCTCTTTGGGGTGCAGTTGAATACCGTACTCGGAAAGAATCAGCTTTAACGGCTCGTAACCGGAATGGAAAATTTCCAGCACCCGCTCATCCGGCGAAAGGAACACCATGTCGCGGCCGGGGTCATCGTCCACCCTTACTACGCCGTTGTAGGACTGGTATTTATATCCTTCCATATCGGAGATTACCTGAATCGCGGCACAGAAGCGGCCGTTGACGTCGCGCACGCCCACAAGCTCATCGGTTGATTTTTCGGGCTTGCCCACAAGGTGCATTTTGGCAAGCTGAGCATGGGAGGAAGAAATCAGAAAAAAAACAACAGCAAAAAGAAATAAAACAGAAAAGCGGTTCATAGCAAGTTCCTTTGTCCGTCCATTGATAGATGATGAAAGACCAAAAGTGATGTAAAAATAAATATATGAATTAAAAGTAAAGACTTCAACCGCAGATTCAGGCATACTGAGGAGTCATTGCATCATGCCCTAATTATCTTTCTCCTGCTCTCTCTCTTGCTATACGCAGCCTGGATTCCCTTTTTCAAGACAAACGCCTCAAGCGGGAATGACAAGCAGAGCGCGTTTACGCATTGTGCAGTCGTACTTAAAATACCGTTCGCTTCCGTTTGATCCTTTCCGCCTTCCCCTCGGAAACCCGAAAATGAATCCGGCCTAAAATCTTACGTTCGGAGGTTTCCACATCCACCCGCCACTCACCCGGTTTGATATGCGTTTTGTAAGTAAAACCGCGGTAGCCGCCATCCCGCCCGCCGGTGATGCGATAGCCCAGCCGATCCGCCGTTAACCACTTTCCGCTATGGGGTTCATAGTACTGCCAGTGGTGGTAAATCTTTTCTTTTAACCTGGTGGGAGCAAATACGGATACAAAACAAAACAGGGTGTCGTTCTTCGTTCGGTGAAATTCCGAATTATAGCTCTGCCAAAACACATACCAGCGCGACGGTTCGTATTCAAGCACATAAGCATTTTGTTCTTTATGCACATGATGGCAAATCATGCTTTTTTTAACCGAAAGGGGCACCGGTGGAATCCAGTTAAAAAAATACAGCCCGTTCATGAGGAGATAGGCAATTAAAATGGGTGCGACGTGTTTCATATCCGGCCGGAACGTCTGATCCTGCCGATTTAGCAAATACAACAAACCGCCGGACACGGCCAAACTCAACAAGCCGCTCAGGATAAACAACCAGACGTTCATGACCTTAAACACCACCGGCAGAAAAAACGTAAAAAAGGCAAATAAGGAAAGAAAATACAGCAGGAGTTCCAGTTTCAGATTGGTTAAATGCTTGTCCAGCAGTTCGTTGGCGATCAGCAAAATAAAAAGCAACGCCACAAACACCAGGTCTTTGGAAAAAGCGGCGCTCTGAAAATAATACACCACATAACTACTGAACAACCCGCCAAACAGGAATTGAATCCCCACAGGGAACCAGTGTTTATAACGGAAAAGAAATCCCGGGGCATCTTCCGGCGCTTTGTCCGTCAGATGGGAAAGAAAAATAAAAACCCCGATTAAAACAAGGTAGGCCAAAAGAATCAGTTGATCGCTCAGCCGGTCAATACGCGTCAATGTGATGCTGTCCCAGACAAAACCGGCCACAAAGGAAAGAATGGCGTAATATTTTTCATAACGCCGGTACAGGCGGGTGCTGGTTTGCACAACGGTGGAATCAAGCAGTTTTTTTCTGGTGGTGTCTTTCATCCCGGCTGAGCATGTTTAATGAATACCTACCCCTCAAAATCACAGAAGTTCAAACAGCGGTTAAACCGGCAAACACACAGACGCCCTTTGAACCTACCGGCTCCAGGTGCTTAATGCCTTAACCTCAAATAATCGTTCAGAATATGCGCCGCTTCCGTGATGTAGATTTCATCTTCGTCCTTTAACTTGAGTTTTTCCTTGATTTCCTTTTTCCGTTTCTTTAGTTCCTCCGCTTTGGCGCGCAGTTCTTTTCTCTTTTCTTCCTGCAACGGCAACATTTTGCGTTCTCGTTCTTTTTTCAGATTTTCCACTTCATCCTGAAGGTATTTCAATTCCGGCGCTTTATTCAGACGCGCCTGGTAACGGCTGCGCAAACGGGGAATGTACTCTTCCAATTTTGGGTCAAAGGGCTCAAAATTCACCGGGAAAATTTGATCCCACTGCAGGGCGTTTTTCTCGCTGCGTTCGCCGATCTCAAGCCCGGCCATTTTAGAGGGCAGTTCGATGTCCGGAATTACGCCAACCCTTTGCGTACTTTTTCCGGTAATGCGGTAAAACTTGGCTATGGTTAATTTGAGCTGCCCCAGTTTTTCTTTGGTCTGCGGCATGAATCGTTTCAGACGTACCATATTTTGCACGGTACCCTTACCGAAGGTCTGGTCGCCGATGATGATGCCGCGGTCATAATCCTGAATCGCTGCGGCAAAAATCTCGGATGCCGACGCGCTGAAGCGGTTTACCAGTACGATCAGCGGCCCGTCATAAATCAGCTCCGGATCGTTATCCGTCTCCACTTTAATGCGATCGCGCGTATCTTTCACCTGCACTACGGGTCCACGCGGAATAAACAGCCCGGTCAAATTAATGGCCTCGCTCAGGAACCCTCCGCCATTGTTGCGCAGGTCAATAATCAACCCTTCGATCCCGGCACCTTCCAGCTGACGGATCAATTTACGGACATCCCCGCTGGTACTGGCGTAATCCACATCACCTCGCCGCATGGCTTCGTAATCCAGATAAAAATCCGGAATGTCGATAACCCCGAACACATGCGGTTCGCCATCGATTTCAATTTGCAGCGTATCGCTTTTGGCCGCCCGGTCGGACAGCCTCACTTTGTCCCTGACGATGGTAATCGTGTCCGGAGCGCTGCCCTCCGGCGCATCCGCGGGCAGAATCTGCAAACGCACCTTGGTGCCTTTTTTACCCCGGATTAATTGCACCACGTCGTCAATGCGCCAGCCGATGACATCCACAATTTCGCCGTCGTCGCCCTGTCCCACGCCGATGATGCGGTCGTTTGGGTGCAGCAGGCCACTGCGATCGGCCGGCCCCCCGCCGATGATTTGCACCACCTTGGTGTAATCTTCTTCCGTACGCAAAGACGCCCCGATGCCTTCCAGAGACAGGCTCATGCGAATCTTAAAATCATCGCTCACTTTTGGCGACAAATAGGTGGTGTGAGGATCAAAACATTCAGCAAAGGCATTCAAAAACCATTGGAATACGTCTTCGCTCTCGGTTTGCTTCACCCGTTTTAACACATAGCGGTAGCGTTTCTTCAGCGTCTCGTAAATCTTCTTTTCTTCCTTACCGGACAGCTTTAAATTCAGTGCTTCGTTTTTCAAACGCAACCGCCACAGGCTGTCCAGCTCGGCCGGTGTGCGCGCCCAGCGGCGGCTTTCACGATCGGTGGAGAAATATTCATCAATGGTAAAATCAAACGGTTGCTCCAGGCGCTGTTCGATGTACACATAACGTTCGGCAAAACGTTTGGCAAATACATTGTAAATATCATAAGCCGGCTGGGCATAACCTCTTTTCAGAAAATCATCGAACCGATAACGGTATTTTTCAAAGCTTTTAATATCCGAAGCTAAAAAATAGAGTTTACCGCCGTCGAGAATTTCCAGGTAATTGTCAAAAATCTGACTGGAAAGCGCATCATCCAGCGTTTTTTTCTGGTAATGTTGATTAGTAAGCAGATAGGAAACAATCTGCTCCACTCTGGGATGAATGGGCTTTGGCGACAGAGCCGGCAGTTCCTGAAGCAGGCTGTCCAGCTTGGTATTTGGAGAAGCAAGCGCCCATTGCACCAAAAAAATAAGCAATAAGGACAGAACGGATATTTTTCTCATACGCAATCAAACCTTTATTTTTTGCGATTTATACGTAAGAACCTGTCTCAGGTTCATTATTCCACCGAACAATCACGGATTCAGCGACTTTAAAACCGAATATAGTACCTTGTTTTCGGTAGAATTACAAGCATCTTGACATATCCGAAAATAAAAGAAAGGAAAAATGTTTGCAAATATTTCATTTTCCCATTCCGAGGAACGCTGTTTTACATTTTTCCTCTTTCAATGAGAATCGCTCTGACCAATAAATTGCATTTACAACGCCTTTGTCTCGGGCGCGGGTGTCCGGATTTTTTGCACGGCCCAAAAAGAAATTAGACTAAAGAACGCTGCGGCCAGAAAAACAGCCCGGTAGTTCAAAAGCCACAAAAACCCGCCTGCGGCCGGGATCACTACAGCCGCTATATGATTGATAGTAAATCCTACAGCCATGCTGGGCGCGATGTCCTGCGGTTCACCCACTTTCTGGAAATAAGTGCGGATGGCAATGGCAAAATTAAAAAAAATATGGTCGAGTATATACAATCCCCCAGCCACCCAGGCCGATTCTGTGTAAGCATATGCTGCAAAAATGAACATCAGGCTGCCGTATTCCAGAGACAACACGCGACGTTCGCCAAACCGAATAATCGCCTTGCCGATCAACGGACTGAGGAAGTAGTTAATGATGTTATTTACCACAAATAGCGCGGTGATTGTTTGCACGCTGTAATTGAACTTCTTCACCAGGAGGAACACGGCAAAAGCCACAAAAATCTGACGCCTGGCGCCGGCCATAAAGGTTAAAAAATAATACAGCCAGTACTTACGCTTAAAAATCATCTTTTTATGCTGGGCCGGAATGGAAGTACGGGTGGGATTCTGCAAAAAAGCCCATCCTGCGATGGCCATAATTAAAAGCCCGAACAGAAGGAAGATTTCTTTGTAATCCAAAAAGTACGTAACGCCCAAGATCAAAGCGCCCACCATAATATTGGAAGCCGACGCCACGCTGCGTAATTTACCGAATACCCAGGGCGAAGTGTGGCGGTCGAAGTATTGCAGGGTAAGCGACTGGTTGGTGGTTTCGTAATAATGAAATCCGAAGCTCATCACCAGCGTGGTAAAAACCAATCCGGTAAACGAGGGAAAAAAACCGGTCAACGCCACGCCCGCTCCCAGAATCAGGATCGACAGGGCCGACAGGCGATGTTCGTCCAGATATCGAATGATAAAGATGGCCAGGAGTGCCAAAAAGCCGGGAATCTCCCTCACCCCCTGGATGATGCCCACATGGCTACCCTGCAAGCCGGCCACTTCCACGGCGAAATTATTAAACAGCGTACGCCATGTTTGCAGCCCGACCATGGAAGCCACGGACAACACCATCAGGTAACGGAACATGGCGTCCTGACGCGCCGATCGGTAGTTCGCGGGTTCGGTTTTCACCACATCATTCCCTTCTTCGTCATGGCAGACAATTTAAAAATTAATTCAATTCCGACAAAGCGTTTTTGCGGAACATTCACCTCAAACAATCGTAAAGACCTAAACGAGCGGCAACAAGGCGGGAAAACCGTCCAAAAACAAATTCGTTTTGTTCATTTTGAAATATTTATTACCTTAAAAAATTGAAAAAAAAAAAGAATCGACTTTCAACGAGCTAAAAAATGAAATAGC